>JAQBWJ010000525.1 GCA_027625215.1 Candidatus Poribacteria bacterium | reverse complement strand
GACGGCGTGGTACTCGCTGAACGCGATCCGGTTCTTCGAGTCTCCCCGCGCGATTCCCCACAACGAGTCGCCGGGAAGTTGTCGTTCCGCCTCCGTTAGCGTTTCGCCGACCGCCTCCACAATCGTCGGGTAGATGTCCACCCAAGTCGTGAGATCGGTTAAGACTTCGCCGGGCGGCGCATCCGCCCCCGCAACAATCAACGGCACGCCCGCCGACTCCTCGTACATCGTCATCTTCCCGAAATGACCGCGCCACCCCAAACTCTCGCCGTGATCGCTCGTGTAAATAACCCGCGCCGAGTCGGCGAGTCCCGACGAATCCAGCGCGGACAGCACTTCCCCAATGCGTTCATCCAACGCGGAACATGCGCCGTAGTATGCCGCCGTCACGCGCCGCACCTCCTCGTTGGAGTACGGTTCCTCCGATTGCAGTACCCTCCGCAGATTCCGCAACGCCGGATGCGTCGGTCGGTCCTCCGGCGCGCACTGCATCGGGAGCGGCAACTCTTGCTCCATGTAGTATTCAAACCAGTTCATCGGCGCGACGAACGGCGGATGCGGGCACACAAACGATACGAACAACACCCACGGCTTCTCATCGTCCCACTGCGACGCTTCACGCAACCACTCGCAAGCGTGATTCGCAATCTCGATATCGTATTCGAGATAGGACGACGCGCCGCCCTTCGCGTTCAGAATGGACTGCCGAGCGCCTTGACGCACGGGTAGGTCTTGACGGATCGCGCCCATCACATCGCCGATGGCGTCCACGACGTTCAACGGGACGATCTTGCGCCCGAACCCGTCCTCATCCCCTTCCAACCCGCGATAGTGCAACTTCCCGATAGACTCGACGCGATGACCGTCCGCCATCAACCGATGTCCCCAACTCGGCACGCGCCCCTCGTAGGGAAAGGCGTTGTCCCAGTACCTTATCTGGTGGACGTACCGCCCCGTCGCAAGGCTCGCCCGCGCCGGGACGCAGATCGGGCAGGTCGTGTAGGCGTTGTCGAACCGAACGCCGCGCGACGCCAGTCTGTCGAGGTTCGGCGTCCGCACAACGGGGTTGCCGTAACAGCCGGAGGCGTCGCGGCGGTGTTGGTCGGAGAGGATGAAGAGGAGGTTCGTCGGTCGCATGTGTCCGTCCCGCAATACGGATGGGAGGGAGTCGTGTCGTAATGGCGTCTTGATCGCATCATACCGCGTCACCACGCCGTATGTCTCTATCGTTACTAGGGTGTTATACTCGTGGGGGTGTACGGTTGGCGTTCCGGCATCGCATTTTGAGGGGTTCCCACACGCTCTTTTGTTAGGTGTGAAAGGCGATGAGATGGATCGACGGCGATGGGTATTGTTGATCGACGTGTGGTCACTCGTCTGCGTGCCTGTATTGATAACACATGCGTTGGTCGTCGTGCCAAAGTTCGATGTGTCGGTCGAGGCTGCCGAGAAGATCATCCTCACGCCGCAACGACGCGAAACGCTCCCCACTCCGCGACGCGCCCCTTCGGACTTCAACCCGGCACACCGCGCGACGACGACGCAGTCGGTTCCGCGATTCGACGTGGCGCCGGAGCCCACGCCTATCCCAACGGAAGCCTCGCCCCAACCGATGATCCCGACCGTATTCGCCGCGTCGCCGGGACCGACTTTGTTCGTGGATCGAGGCTTTCGCGCCGAACGGACTGTTCGTCTCGATGACGACTTCCCGATGCGCGTCTCATCGCCGAGAAACGGTCTGTACGAACCAAAAACCGCTGTCGAGTACCTGCTGACGGATGCGTCGTTGTCCGACGAGCAACGGCGTCGAGTCGGGTTTGCGGCGCGCCGATGGCAGCAGCGTCAGCGGGAACACCTCGACTCGTTGAAATCGCGCTTGGTGGAACTGGAAGCGATTGTCAGAGGCGACTTGGACGAGGACACGGCGCGCCGCGTTCTGATACAATTCGAAGCGAATCGTCGTCAAGAACGCCGCCTCCTGCGACACGCGCTGATGGAACTCCGTTCCGTCGTGACGCTGAAGCAGTGGGAACGCTTTTCAAACTGGGCGGAAAGCCGCCCCTGGGTCCCGTTTCATCATGCCAACGATAGTTCCGACGAATGAACGATGGTCGCGCCGCACGTTTTTAGCGACCGCCGCGTCTGCGCTCGGCACGTTTGCCGTTGCCGGATGTGGCGATTCTCAGAACGCCAAGACAACCGAAGCCTCGAGCGAGACGAACGCCGCGCCTCGCAAACGAGAGGTGCGCGTGCCCTTCGATACGGTCGAAACGTCGCTTGACGAATCGGGCAACGCCATCGTTCCGGCGACAACGGAGGCACCGTCGATCCTCCTCATCCAACCGAAAGACGCGCCACTCATCGCCTACGCGAACATGTGCACGCACTCCGCCTGTCCCATCATTCCCGACTTGGAAAAAGAACAGATCGTGTGTGACCCGAACTGCGGGCACGGGTCGATCTATTCGTTGGACGGCAACGTGCTGGTCGGACCGTCGATGAGTCCTCTGTTCAAGTTTCCCGTCGAACGGGCGGATACGGAGCTCGTCATCACGATCCAGTACGGCGCGTAGAGCGTTTGCCTCCTGGCGCGCGCCCAATCCGATTGACAAGACAAAGGCTCTCCCGCACACACGCAGGGAGAGCCTTTGTCCATGTCCGTCTGTTGAGAAAACGGGCGATCAACCGAACGTCGGCGCTTTCAGTTCGACTTCACGACCGCCCCTTGCGTTCGAGTCGATAACGCCCTGAATGATGACGTTCGTCAACAACACCCCGTACGGGTCGATGGGCGACGGCTTGTTGTGGCGCACCGCATCGACAAACGCGGAGTCTTCCGCGACAAACACATCGACCGACTCAAACTGCTCGTAGGTCGTGTCTTTGATCTTGCCGTTGTCGTCGCCGTAGAGCGTGACGCCTTCCTTCGGTCCGCGCACTTCGCTGACGCCGATTCGCAGCCCCGCCTTGCGACCCAAGAAGATCGTCCCGCCGAGCGAGTCCATGTGCATGCACCAGCAGGTCTTGTAGACAAGACGCGCGCCGTTGTCGAACAGCACCCAACCCGTCGCAAAGTCTTCAACTTCCGTCGCTTTGAGCGCTTCGTTCCAGGTGTTGTTCAGGCTGAGGTGGTTGTCCGTCATCCCCATCGCCGCGACGGGGATCGGATGACCCATCAGATGCAACGCCGTGTCGAGCGCGTAAACGCCGATATCCGCCGCCGCGCC
>JAQBWJ010000524.1 GCA_027625215.1 Candidatus Poribacteria bacterium | reverse complement strand
ATTGAATCTTCGGGGTACGAACGCGGGTGAGAGATGAGTCGATGGTTCAAACTCCGTCAAGCACGTCCGTACAGTTCATGACCGGATACCGACATTGGGCACGCGTTGGAGATCGCATGATTCGCAGGTGGAAGACCTTTGCGTGGTTGAACCCCGGACGTGCGGCGATCTACATGGCGGTTTGCACTGCCTTGTTGCCGGGATGCGCACCACTGAACGTACCGCTTGCTCCATATGAAGACGCCAACTATCTCTATTTCGCCGGCTCCGCCCAAAATGCCGCGTCCCTCGAAGAAGGACGGAATCTCGCTACTGAGGACGCACTCGCGCAACTGGCGCGTTACTTCGGTGTCTCCGTCACGTCGGAATTGACCGTTCGGCGCGTTCAGGTGAACGACGATCTGACCATCCATGCTGAGGACGTGACTGCGTCGGAGTCGCTACGCCCGTTTATCAGGCACGCACTCGTTCAGGAGATCGTACCCAAGAAGCGCGGGGATCGTTATGACGTCATGATCCGTCTGCGCTATCCCAAGATGGCAATGGAACGCGAGACGGATCGCATCGAAACGGAGCAACGACAAAGGTTCGTTCAAGCGCAAACGCTCTTCTCACGCGCACTTGACGCGGACGACGCGGCTGATGCCGCCACCGCGATCACGCACTATCTTGATGCGATTACGGTGTCTCAGGGCTTGCCGGACGCTTCAGTATTGCGGTCTGAGATTCGTGAGGCGTTGACGCAGTTGGTGACACAACTTCGGTTGGAATCGTATCCTGCACCTGAGGATCCGTCAGTGATGCGTGTTCGGCTCGTTCGTGAGCGTGGCTCCGAGGACGTTCCGATTGGCGGGTTTCCCGTGCGGTTCGATTCGAAGTGGGGTGAGCGCAACGAAACGATGGTTCACACCGACCGTAACGGATTCGCGACCTACTCAATCGGCGCGTCGGGAGGGGACGCCGCGATCACTGCACAAGCGGGCGCTCCGTCTTGGGTACAGATGATCGACTCGTTGCCGGATGAATCGCGGAGCTCGCTGCTGATTGTTCGCGACGCGCTGGTGTCTATGCAGGCGCTAGGCATCGGGATCTCATTCCCTTCACACAATGCCCGTATCGTGGTGAGGATCGACGAGTCAGACGGGACCACGGTTGTAAACTCTATAATCGAGGCGATGCTGTCAGAACTCGGTCTTCGGATCGTTTCATCGGACGAATACGCGGACTTCGTCGTGACAGGTGACGTGAACACAACATTCTCAAGCGTCAACCAAGGCAATATCACAAGCGCGCACGCGAACGGTACGTTGCGGATCGTTCACGCCTCGTCTTTGGACTCCATACTTACGTTGTCGGCTGACGGCGTGCGCGGCTTCGGCTCGGACTTGGATCGTGCGGCAATGGACGCACGCCGTAACCTTGCGCGACTCTGGACTGACGAACTACGCGGCAAACTTGAATGAGAAGGCTGTGTTCGGTTCGCGGGTTCGTAAGCATACCGACGCATGTTAAGGCGGCGTGTTGTCAGGCTGTTCCCGATGCTACGGGGCGACGCGTTTGGTTGAGAGAAGGAGAATGCCTTCAGAGCGGAAACGATGCGATACTTGCTGGAAGCGGGCGGACTCGAACCCCAAATCTTCCTATCGGCTGAGGTGAGTTCAAGCGGCGTGGAAGGCAAAATGTTGATCAAAGACATCTCCAGCCCCGCCATGAGGCTAACAGGACGGGTTACTATTCAACCTATGCTCCCACAACGCTCTCTACCGCCGTTTTCCCGCGGATTAGGATACGGAAAACCCCCCCTCCAAACGGAAAAACGCCCGTACAGAGCGTTTTACAAATTGAAACACTCCCGAATCCGCTTATCCGTCCCGCCTCGGTAGATCGTATAGCCGTCCAGCGATTCGATCGGCTCCGGTTGTCCGGTCAATCCGAGCGCAGAGAGTTCAGATTCCTCCGCGATCCAGACCGACCGCTTCCCATGCTCATCAAGCAACACAAATCACCCCATTCTCAACAAGGTGGGTTTCTCATTGAACGCGGCGGGATACGAACCCGCATCTTCCCGCGGGCATCGCTCAAAACTTGCCCTGTCTCATCTCATCCCACAGTTCCGCGGAAACACCAATGCCGTACCCGTTTCGGATCAGCACCGTCAACGCCGCGAGTGCCGCGCGCTCGTCTGAGATCACCTTCAGCACGCCGTTGTCGGCGAACCCGAACCGCCCCGTCTCCGCGTTGAAGATGAGCTTGTTCTGGTAGTCTTCCAGCACCGCTTTCGCGCGGTCGGTGTCCTGCGGTTCGTCTTTGGTCAATCCGTCTGCATAGATGTTCCGCGCCCAATCGTCCGGCAGGTTGGTTCCGAAGCAGTGCGTCGTGGCTTTGGCGCGGTGGTGCAGGATGTTGTTAGGGTCGATGCCGTATTCCTTCACCAGCCCGCGCAGCAAGCCCCGCAACGCGCCAATCTGTTCAACGGTGGGAAGTTCCACGTCGAAGTTGCCGTCCAGACAGATCGAGACGGAGTTGTGGTTGTAGCCGAAAACGGCTGCGGTTTCCTCACCCACGGCGCGTGCCTGTCGCACGATGCCTGCCTCGCTGATCTCGTAGGTGTAGCCAACGTACCAACCAAGTGACGACTTCATGTTGAACCGCTTGCGGTGGCTTGTGTTCGTCGCTTCCCACTGGTCGGGGTTCGTGTCGTAGGAGACGGTGCGTTTGCGTTGGCGGATGGCATCAACAATGAGCGCTATCAGAATCTCAGGATCGGTGATAACCCCCTTGTTACGCCCGACGGCGAGGCGTTGTTGGTGAAAGCCGACGTTGCTCGACGACAGATCGAAGCGGACATACCGACATCAGTGCCTGCACATCCATCTGCGCCGTCGATTCCCACAGAGGATGGTTCACCGTCGAAGAGTCCGACGGTGGTTGTGAGCCCCGTTACGCCCGGTGGTTCGACGCAACCTCCGACAAGGTTTTACGCCACGAAAACGCTCACCGCCAACCGGGTCGCATCCGAAGCGTCCGACATCGCTAACGAAGTCGTCCAGCATCTGTCGAGCCTTCTCGGTGCCGACGTGAGAATCACAATCGACATCGAGGCGGTCGTACCGAGCGGAATCCCGGATCAAGTCGTTCGGATCGTGAGAGAGAACTGCAAGACGATGAAGTTCCAGACGCAAAACTTCGATTCGTGAAACCTAGGCGACAGCGGACGCCGACATCCTGTCGAT
>JAQBWJ010000523.1 GCA_027625215.1 Candidatus Poribacteria bacterium | reverse complement strand
CGGCGACGTGTCCGTGCGGTACATCAGCGGACCCGTCGGCATTGTGAACATCACCCAGAAAACGCTGACGCGCGGCGGCTGGTCGTGGGCATCGTTGATCAGCGTTATCTACCTGACGGCGTTCATCAGCATCAACCTCGCCATCGTGAACCTGCTGCCCATCCCCATTGCGGACGGCGGGCAACTGCTGTTCTTCGCGTTCGAGGGGCTGCGCGGCAAACCGTTGAGCCTGAAAGTGCAGTTTGCGATTCAGCAGGTGAGCATCCTCGCGCTGATGGGGCTGTTCATCCTCGTGACGCTGAAAGACCTCGTTTATTGGTGAGCGATCCGGCTCCCTTCCTCTCGCGGTTGAGACAAGGCTCCCTCTCGGAGCCTTTGTCGCGTACGCATCCGACGATTCAAGATGGTGAAGATTAGGGTTGACTAACTCTCTGAAATCCATTAATCTTAGGATAGACTAAATCGCATCAAAAGGCGATAAGTCGCGTCTTTTAAGGCGAATCGGATGAGGGAGTGACGTGTCATGTCGGATGAACGCCCGTTGCCGGAAACGGACCAAGAAACGGACAACGAGCCGGAATCTTCCCCCTTCTCGTTCCTGCGCGGGTGGACGCGCCGCAACTTTTTGACGGCGGGCGTCACCAGCGCGCTCGGAGCGGTCGGGTTCGCGGCGCGACGCGCGTTGGCGAAAGGCGACGAGCATTACGCGCACGGCGCAATGTCCGCCGAGTCGATGCCCGGCGGGATGGCTCATGGGGGAATGGGCACCGTCGGCACGGTCGATACGACCGACTTCGACCCGATGGTCTATCTCACAACATGGAACTTCAACGATCTGCCTCCCGCCGAGCGCGGCAAGTTTTACCGCGAAACGCTCCGACCGGACGGCTCGCTACTCCGCGAGTACGAGCTCATCGCTATCGACAAAGAGATTGAGATCGCGCCGGGCGTGTTCTTCCCCGCGTGGACGTACAACGGGCAGGTGCCGGGACCCACGATCCGCGCGACGGAAGGCGACCGCCTTCGCATCCGGTTCCTCAATCAGGGGTCGCACCCGCACACGATTCACTTTCACGGGTGGCACACCCCCGCGATGGACGGCGCATTCGCCGACCAGTTCGTCAACCCGGGCGACGAGTTTCTCTATGAGTTCGACGCCGATCCGGTAGGCGTTCACCTCTATCACTGCCATTCCAACCCGTTGAAGCGACACATTCACAAAGGGTTGTACGGCGCGTACATCGTCGATCCGAAAACGCCGCGACCCGACGCGCAGGAACTCGTCATGATGATGAACGGGTTCGACACGAACTTTGATGGCGATAACGAAATTTACGCCGTCAACACGGTCGGACACCACTACATGCAGTTTCCGATCAAAGTGGAAGTCGGCAAGCCGGTGCGGGTCTATCTCATCAACATCACCGAGTTCGACCTCATCAATTCGTTCCACCTGCACGCGGCGTTCTTCGACGTGTACCGCACGGGCACTCGCCTCCACACGGACGAGTTCACCGACACGGTGATGCTCAGTCAGGCGGAGCGGGTCGTGTTGGAGTTCACCCTGCGGTATCCCGGCTCCTATATGTTTCACGCGCATCAGAGCGAATTCGCGGAACTTGGCTGGATGGGCGTCATTGAAGCCGTCGCGCCGATGAACGCTTAACGAGTGGATGGGAGGATCGTGACATGAAACGTTGGTCGTTGATTCTCATGCCGCTCGTGCTGCTGGGCGTGCTGATCGTCGTGATTCGCTCGTTTGGTCCCGGCAAGTCGTTTCGAGCGCAGTTTCCACCTGTGGAAGAGCTCGCCTTCAAGCGGGTCGTGTTGAAGTCGGGCAACGAAGACCACACGAAGTCACCTGAGATCATCCTGCATGTCGTGAACGACGGGCCCAGCGATGTCACCGTGTCGCAGGTGTCGGTGGACGAGGCGTACTGGCAGTTTCAGATGACGCCCGGACAAACGCTTTCGCATCTGCAAAGCGGCGTCATACGGATTCCGTATCCTTGGGTTGATGGCGAAACGCACGCGATTCGCGTGATCACGCCGTCCGGCGTCACGTTCGACCATGAGATCGCCGTCGCGGTGGAATCGCCATCGCCGGGCTTGGAATATCTCGGCATCTTCTCGGTGTTGGGTCTTTATGTCGGCGTGATCCCGGTGTTTTTGGGGTTGCTGTGGTTCCCGGCGATCCGACAGGCGGGGATGAAAATGGTGCACTTCCTGCTGAGTCTGACGGTCGGGTTGTTGGTGTTTCTCGCGGTCGATGCGATGCATGAAGCGCTGGAAGTGGTCGCGGAGTTGCCGGGATCTTATGAGGGCATGGCGCTCCTGTTCGCGGGTTTTGCGGGGAGCCTCCTGCTGTTGATGACGATTTCGTTGTGGTCGCGGCGGATGGCGTTGCAGCGCGGCGAGGCGTTTCAACGGCTCGCGTTGGCGTACATGGTCGCCGTCGGCATCGGGTTGCACAATCTCGGCGAAGGGCTCGCGATTGGGTCGGCATATGCGCTGGGGAACATCGCGTTGGGCAGCCTGTTGGTGATCGGATTTGCGATCCACAACACGACGGAGGGCTTGGCGATCATCGCGCCCGTTTCAAAAGAGCGCGTTTCGATAGCCAGTTTGATCGGAATGGGGATGCTGGCGGGGGTCCCGACGATATTCGGCGCGTGGATCGGCGGGTTTACGTATTCGGCGGTTTGGTCGGTGCTGTTTTTGGGGATCGGCGCAGGAGCCATCGTGCAGGTGGTGTACGCGATCCTTCGTCAGATGATGCGTCAGTCGTCCACCGAAGACGGAGGACTGCTCACTCCGTTGAACATGGCGGGTCTGGCGTCCGGTTTTGCGATTATGTACGCGACGGGGATGCTCGTAGCGTTTTAATTAACGAATGGGGAATCATTCGTGAAGGTGTTAGGGGTCAAGGCGATGATGAGACGGATTCCAACATTGGCGTTTTTGATGATCGCGCTGGCGGCAACCGCCCTGTCGGGGTGCGATCAGCCGGACCGGACCATCGTGATCGTCGCGGACGATATGGAGTTTCGCGGCGGCAACCCGCTGCTGAAGGCGAATCCCGGCGAGCGCGTGCGGCTGATCTTCAAGAATGAAGCGAAGGGGATCATCCACGAAATCTCGATCCCGCAACTGAAGGTCAAGTCGGAGCGGTTGATGCCGGGCGAGGAACAGGTCTTGAACTTCATCGTGCCGAAAGACGGCGGCGAGTTCGAGTACA
>JAQBWJ010000522.1 GCA_027625215.1 Candidatus Poribacteria bacterium | reverse complement strand
ACACAATGGAGAACGGTCGTGGCGGCTTGGCGTGGACATCGTATGGAGCGCGTCCACCTCTCACTCCTCACTCCTCTCTTCTCACTTCTCAAACACGCTCTAACGCGACCGAATTATCGTCGAGCCGCCTGAACCGCTCGGTTGGGTCATCGTACTGGTCTTATACAACACCGGCACGACGACCGCTTTTGCGGAACCGGAGGCGGACGACAGCGTCGTCGTGATGCGCCGTTCCATCTCCGCTTCGGAGAGCGATTCCGCGTTCGTCAGGTCGGATTTTTTCGCGTGGAACGTCATCAGTACGCCCGACTCCCGCACCTTGAATAGGTCGTTCTGCCGATTGATCTTCCGCCCGACGGACACGCCGCGCACGGCGATCACGACCGATTCGTTCGGATTGATCGACTTCATGTTCCCCGCATACCGCAACGCCTCGACAATCGCCGCCTTGAGGTTCTTCATCTTGTTGGGATCGTATTCGCCATCCGGTTCGGCGTTGGGTTGATTCTGATAGACGGTCACACCGTCAACCGACCATTCGCCGTAACTGGACGAACCGCTGGAGCTCGCCGCGCTATCGGGGTTCATCAGTTCGTGCCGCGTCTGTTCCCACAACGAGCCCGCTTCCGCCGGGTCCATTTCGGGGAGCGGTTCGAGTTCCGCGAGCGGGAAGTCCACGCGAATCGAGAAGATCGCGCCGTATCCCGGCAGATAGACGGCGTTCGAGTTGGACGGCTCCATCCCGCCCCACACGACGCTGTCGGCGCTGATCGCCAATTCGTACGAATCGGATTTAGCCTCGCGCTCTTCACCCAGATGCTTCTTCACCATGCCGGACAGTATCCGCGACATGATCGCCGTATCTTCACCCAACGCCGCCGCATCGACGGAGACGGGCTTCAAGGTGTCGGCGGCGGGTTCCGCGCCACCGCTCGACCACGAGTCCACGACGCTCTTCGGCATGGACGCGGCGAGCATCGTCATCGGCTGAGACATATCCGCGATGCCGCGCTCCGTCTGCGGCGCGGAACCGAACACGAGGACGTTCACCCGCTCCGATGCCAAGATGTTGCGTATGTTCGTCGCCTGTTTCAGCACGTTCATCAGGTTCGTTTTCAGCACGTCCACGCGCTGCGCTTGATAGGGGGAGGCGTTCGGCGCGGTGGGAAACCGACCTCCCGCCACTTCGCGCAGCACTTGTGTCCACACGTCGTCCGGCGTTTTCGTCACCGAGCCGCCGTCCGAGACGGGAGGTTGAACCGGGAACGACACGCGCACGACGAACAGCGGTCCGAACCCTTCCAAGTAGATGCCGCCGATCTGATTGATGCCCTTGTCCGACTCGACAAGCCGTTTCTGAATGACGCGCGTCATCACGTCGATGTCGAGCATCAGGTCGTTGAGTCCGTCGCGGGGCGAATCGGCAGATCGGACGGCGATGGCGCGTCCCGCGTCGAAGACCGACGATAACGCCGGAACGCCCATCAACGGACCCCATTTGTCGTTGGTCGCGTATACGAAGTTCTGCGCCAGTTCCATCTCCCGCGTGGGTATAGGCGGCAACATCAGCGGGCTCGGCGCGGCGGGCGCCTGCGCGATCATCGCGTCTGAAAAGAGCGAACCCAACACGGGCAGTTCGCTCAGAATCGGGACGGCGCGCGGTTTGGGCGAGGTTTGCGCGACTTGATCGTTCGACGCGATCACCTGCGACGCGCCCGTCGAGACGACAACCGTCGCCGCGAGTCCAAGTCCGACCCACCATTTCGTCGAGTGTTTCATGACCATTTTTCCCCTTTATTTCCATCCCCGATCATCACCTGATCGGCTGTTGTTCCATCGCCAACGCGAGTTCGTTCACCCAGCGTTGCGTTTTTTGAATCTCTCCGCCCGTCAGCGTCGCCAACGACGCGAGCGTCCGTTTCAGTTCGAGGTTGTCGTCGATGCGCGCGAGTTCCATCTGTCGGAGCGTTTCGATCAACTCCTCCTGACGCTGCTGCTCCAAAATCGTGTAGGCGGAGGCGAACCCTTCCGCAAACTGCTTCTGCTCGACGGACATGCGTTCGTCCAACCGAGCCAACGTCTCGTTCTGTCGCGCCTCCGCGCCTTCCCGCAACTGCTTGCGTACGACGACGAGCGCGGATTGCCACTCCGCCGTGATCTCGTCCTTCAACTCGGCTCGCAACGTTTCGCGGAGTTGCGGTTCCAGCGACGCGCGCACGTTCGCCTCGATCCGCGCCGTATCGACGGGCGGGGTCGTCCATCTGCCGACGCCGATGCCCGCGCTCAGTCCGACGGTGAGCGTCAGCATCGCCGCCGCCGCGAACGCGATCCATCTCGCGGAGCGACGGTCGCTCGCGCCGACGGTCGGGACGATCTCCCACGCGCTCAGGGCGAACATCGTTTGGCGCAGCGTTTCGACGTGTTCGCCGCATTCGCCGCACGTTCTCAAGTGGTCGGTCAGCCGACGGCGCGCTTCCGGTTCCGCATCCCCGTATAGGTACGCCGTCCACTCCTCGTTCGATGGGTGAGTCATGGGTCGTGTTCGCTCCCTTCTTCTCGTACGGGGCGACGGGCTCGTCGCCCCACCCCCTTACAATCCAACGGCGTCATGAAATCGATTGTCGTCGCTCAATCTGATCGTCGTCCATCATGGGGCGGAGGGTTTTGGAGAGTTGCGTCAGCGCCTCCGCCATGCGCGACTTCACCGTGCCTTCCGGGATATTCAGCACGTCCGCGATCTCCCGAAACTTCATGTTCTCATAGTGACGCAGCACGACGACGGCGCGGTAGGCAGCCCCATCACCGCGTTGCGGACGAACGCGGCGCGTTCCGACTGCACCAGCCGTCGATCCGCCGGGAGTTCGCCGGATGCCGCGAGAAGCATCTCCGCATCCAGCGGACACTCGTTGCGGCGAATCGCGCGGCGTCTCTCGTCGTGGCAGAGGTTCAGGGCGATGCGCCAGAGGAACGTCGAGAACTTTGAGGTCGCCCGGTACGTCTGTCGCGCGGCGAACAGTCGCACGAACGTTTCCTGACAGAGTTCTTCCCCCAGATGGAGGTCGCCCGTCATGCGCGCGCAGAGGCGTCGGATGGCGGGTTGCCGCCGTTCGACCAGTTGCGCGAACGCCGCGTCGTCGTTCCGTTGAACGCGCGTCATCAGCGATTCGTCGCTCGCCGCGAACGGCGACCGGATGTTCCAACGCGGCATTCGCCCCTCCCCCACGCTTCCCTTTCGGCT
>JAQBWJ010000521.1 GCA_027625215.1 Candidatus Poribacteria bacterium | reverse complement strand
ATCGGGGCGGGCGTCCCGCTGCCGGGCGTGTTGGGACTGCTTCGTCCCGGCGATATCGTCACCCACTGCTTTCAGGGACGCGGCGACACGATTTTCGACGCAAACGGCGAGTTTCTCCCCGAAGTGAAGGAGGCGCGCCAGCACGGCATCTTCTTCGACGTGGGACACGGCTCAGGCAGTTTTCACTTCCCGACGGGTCGCCGCGCCATCGAAAAAGGGTTCCTCCCCGATGTCATCAGCAGCGACCTCCACAGCATCAGCGTCGAGGGACCCGTTTACGACATGGCGACGACCGCCTCGAAGTTCCTCAATATGGGGATGAGCCTTCCCGATGTGATCGCCGCCGTCACGATCAACGCCGCCGACGCTATCGGACGCGGCGACCAACTCGGACGCCTCGATGTGAACGGCGTCGCCGATCTCGCCATCTACGATCTGGAAGAGGGCGAGTTCGAGATGTTCGACACGCACGGCAACAAAGAATCGTTCGCCCAACGACTGACGACCCACGCGACCGTGCGCGCCGGACAAGTCTGGTATCCGTCCGATGTGCTCGCGCAGTTCGGCGAACCGAACGCTCGTACGCCCGATACCGTCCGAGCCGCGAATGGGATACTCATGCGCGACGCGGGGGTGAAGCGATAGCGTCTATGCGCCGTGAACCGAGTAGACGAGGGGGTTCTGGTCGGGATCGTCCAGCAGGTCGCCGATCTTCAACTTCGACACCTGCTCTTCGGTCAAAATGTTGCGCGTGCCGTTGAACGTGCTCCCGTCGGGCATATAGGCGCAGGTCATCGCGCGTCGATAGCCGGGCGTCATGTTCGCGCCCGCGCCGTGCGCCATCAACCCGTTGTGAAACGAGCACGAGCCCGCCTTCATCGACCCGACGAACGGTTTGATCGTCGCCCACTCAGGATAGACCGCAAACAGCCCGTTCATGTTCGGTCCGATGCCGACGTTTTCATGTCGCGCCGTCTGATGCGACTTGGGCAGGAAGTAGAGGCAGCCGTTCTGCTCCGTCGCGTCGTCCAGGGCGACCCAAATGCTGATCGAGTGGCGCGACGTGAACGACCAGTACGGGTTATCAAGGTGGAAACTGGTCGGGTTCGCCCAAGGCTCTTTGATGAGCGCCTGGTCGTGCCACACGCGGAAGCCATCGACACCTTCCAACTCGCAGCACATCTTTCCGATACGCGGGTCGAGTACCAGTTTCTTGACGGCGTCGCTGTCTTTCCACAATTGGAGCGACTGGATGAACACGCGCGTGTAGAAGGTCGCGTTCGACCCCGCGCGTTCTTCCGCAGGGCGATAGTGACCTCGCTTCGTCACGGCTCCATCGACGGCGGCGCGCCATTCCTCCAGTTCGTCGGGTGTGAGGAAATTGTCGATCACGACAAAACCGTTGTCTCGGTACGATTCGATTTGCTCGAAACTTAACTCGGTTCTCACCGTTAAAACCCTTCGTGGTGCGGATGATGCCGATTCGGTTCTGGGGCGATTCGGACTGATCTGAGGGTACTCAGGATAATACGTTGACTCAGCTATCGAATGTGGTATCATACACATGGTTCGTGATACGAGCCAAGACTTCTCACGTCGGCGTGAACCCTTCTCGAGTCAGTAACGCTGGCGATTGAAGGCGTCGAACAAGACGCGCGCTCCACATATTCGCGTATGAACGGCATCCCGGCTCAGTAGTACGCCAATACGTTCTTCCCAATTCGTACGAAACGCAACCCGGCGAAGTAGTACGCATAAACATTCGACCAGGCTACCTGAACAGCGTGATGGCTCAGTAGGGGACGACCAGCGTGACTCAGTTGCTCGGCGTGAACGCCGTTTAGGGCTGGTCCTGTTTATGTACTCGCACTCAGCGGGCTTAACCCGTCGCGCGTACCGGATGGTCGGTTGGCGTTTCGTGATCCAACCGCTTCCGACATTCATTCTCATCGCCGCGACGCTGATGCCGTCCGCATACGCCGCGACCGTCAACGGCATCGTGACGGACGCCGATACGGACGACCCCGTTGTCGCTGCGACGGTACAGTTCCTGCCCGGTAAAACGAACACGACAACGGACGCCAACGGACGATTCACGATTGACCTGCCGGATTCAACGTTTGAAATCCGCGTGTCGGCGGAAGGCTTTCGCCAATGGACGCGCGAGACATTCAATCCGGCGACGGACCGCTCACCACTGCAAATCGAACTGACGCCGCGCGTCTTCAAAATCGACCCCATTCAGGTCGTTTCCCTCCGCCTTCCCAAGAAGAACACGGAAACAAGTCGCCTCGCCGAACGGCAAAAGAGCGTTTCGTTGAGCGACGGACTGAGCGGCGAGATGCTGAACGCCTTGTCCGCATCGGATGCGGGCGCGGCGCTGAAACACGTTTCCGGCACGAGTCTCGTCGGCGGCAAGTACGTTTATGTGCGCGGACTCGGCGAACGGTACAGCACGACGCAACTGAACGGGCTCCAACTTCCCAGTCCCGAACCGACCCGTCGCGTCATCCCGATGGACATTTTTCCGTCCAGCCTGTTGGAGAGTGTCGAGGTCGCCAAGACGTTCACGCCCGATCAACCCGGCGATTTTTCGGGCGGGTCGGTGCAAGTCATCACAAAAGATTTCCCCGACGACTTCCAAATGGCGGTCTCCGCATCGATCTCCTCCAACAGCGACGTGGCGAACGCCGATGTATTGACCTATGACGGCGGCTCGCTCGACGCGCTCGGCGTTGACGACGGCGGGCGCAAGATTCCCGACCTGATACGACAGAACGCAGCAAACGCCGCGATCCGCAAGTCGGGTATTTTCAGCGCAAGCGGCTTCACCCCTCAGCAGATTCAAGCGTTCGGCAGGTCGTTCGACAACAACTGGTCGACTTCGACCCGCAACGCGCCGATGAATCAAGGGTACAAGTTCAGCATCGGCAATTCGGTGAAGCGCGGCGAGCGGTTGTTCGGCTATTTCGGGTTGCTGACGTACGATAACGGGTATTCCCACAAGGTTGAACGGTTCCGCACCTATCGTATCGGCGCGAACGTTGCCGGAGAGACGCTCCTGTCTCCAGCCTCCGACTACAACGTCGTCGAATCGGCGAACAATATCGGACTGGCGGGCGCGTTCAACGCGAGTTATCGATTCAATCCGCGCCACCAATTCAGCCTGAAAACGATGGTGACGCGCACTTCCGATATCGAGGGGCGAACGTGGGAGGGTTACAACTCCGATAGAGGGACGGACTTGCGAA
>JAQBWJ010000520.1 GCA_027625215.1 Candidatus Poribacteria bacterium | reverse complement strand
TTCATTCCATCAGGTCGGCGCGGCGGCGAAGCGTCTCTCGCCCTTTGAACAGCCGCCATTTCACCGTCGATTCGGACACTTCCAACAGTTCTGAAATCTTCCCGACGGAGTACTCCTCGTAGTAAAACAACACGATCACCTCGCGGAACGCCAACGGCAGATGGTCGATGGCGCGGCGGACGATGGAGCGTTGTTCCTCCCGCGCGAGCGTTTCGTCGGGCGGTTGATCGAGGCTTTGGAGGTACTCGGCGGGATCGTCCTCCGTCTCGACGGTCGGTTCCCGGTTGCGTCGCCTCAGCCACGACTTGCAGGCGTTGTAGGTGACTGTCCGCAGCCAGTGGGCGAACTTGTCGGGCGACCTCAACCCCTCCAGCGCGTCGATCACCAAGACGAACACGTCTTGCCGAATGTCCTCCGCCGCGTGGCTTGAGCGGGTGACGCTCTGCGCGATGCCGTACACGAACCCGTCATAGCGGAGCCACAGCCGCATCAGGGCGGTGGTGTCGCCGTTCAGGTGTCGTCGGATGAGCGTCGCGTCGCTGCAGTCGTGCATTCCGCCGTTCCCTACGGTGAGTTCCTCGTTTCGTCGTTCGGTGGGTAGGACGCGGGAGACGGGGAGGCGGTTAGTGGTTTTTGGTGGGAAAATGATCGCCCGGCGCTCAGGCGAACTGCCATACCTGACCCGTAAACGGCGGAAACAGCGCGTCGAGCAGCAGGTGGGCGACGCGGTTCGCGCGAATGTCGGTATCTTCGGCGATCAGTTCATCCAGCCGCTTCAACCCGCAGATCAGTTTACAGAAGGCGTGTTCGGGCAGCGCCGCGGAGCCTTCCCAACCGTTGCCGGGCGTCCAGGGGTCGATCTTCGTGATGTTCCCGCGCTCGAACTCGATGACGAGCCCGCCGCGATAGAAATTGATCGTCAGCCGACCCGTGTACCCTTCCGCAACCGTGCCGAGCAGGTTCGTCTCCAACGCGGGACGCCACGCCCTCAACAGCGCGACGACATCGGGGATGCGGATGTACCACCGAAGCGGCTCCATGATCACGGTCTTTGAAGTCGAGTAGTAACCGTAGGACGGGTGCTCCAGCGACATGAAGAACAGCAGGGATTCCGCGAGTTCCTGCTTCTTCGTCACGGCGAATTCGCGCGACAGGGCGATGAATCCACGCAATGCGCTCGGCAGGACGTTCAACCAGCCGTGACGGGGATCGATCTCGATCTGGTTAATCGGCATCCGACCTTCCCACAGAAACGGCCCATACTCGATGTAGCCGACCCGTTCGCCCCGCGCCGACTCGATGACGAGCCATTCGTGGCGGCGATAACTCCCCTCTCGGCGTCCGCGAAACTCGTACGCCCATTGAGTCGCGTCGCGGTGTGCGACGAACGTTTGGCGCGGGATCACCTGCGTTTCGTACATGTCGCGGATGAAGTTGTCGTCGTTCTCGGTTGCCGCACGCAGGACGAACGGTTCCGATTCTCCTTCGTTCAGCGAAGGCGCATCCTCGAAGCGGACGACGCGCCCGCCGTTGAGGGGCATCGCCAACTCGTACCCGAACTGGCGGTAGTACCACGGGATGCCCGTGATGCCCTGCATCAACTCGCCGCGCGACGCGCTGATCGCGTGCGCGACATCAATCGTGCGGCGGACGTACCCGCGTCGTCTGTAGTCTTCGTGAGTGGCGACGCATTCGACCCATCCAAAAGGGAACTTCACCCCTTGATACCGCCACACCTGCGAGATGAACCCCGTCGCCGAGACGATCAACTTCGCCTTCGGGTCTTCTACAACGGCGATTTCAACGGTGTGCGGCGAGGGGTGGTCGTCCATCAGGTCGCGCATCCAAGGATCAACCGCAACGTGCAGCCATTTGCCGAAGAACTCCGCGACGGCGTCCGTGTCGTCGGGGGTAGCGAGTCGGAGAATCATTCCGTCGTCAAGGGTGGTCGGCAGGTCGTTCAAGATGGAACGTTCCATGAGATTCTATCCTTCCACCGCACCTTAACCGAGTCGGTTCATGCTGACGCGCAGCGCGTGGGCGGCATCGCGGGCGTTCTCAGATGGGTGGAACGTCCCGTTGTCGCCGAGCAGTGTTCGAGAGAACTCGCCCGCGCTCGTCCATGTCGTGCAGAGGTGTCCGAGCATCTTG
The DNA here is from genome assembly GCA_027625215.1 of Candidatus Poribacteria bacterium. Taxonomy (GTDB): domain Bacteria; phylum Poribacteria; class WGA-4E; genus JAQBWJ01. Next base: position 1,109 of record JAQBWJ010000520.1, on the reverse strand, counting down.
TCGGTGGCGTCCTTCGCGGCGCAGTCGATCAGCGCTTCGGAGGCGTCCGCGCTCTTCCAACTGGAGGGCAGCACCGGGAAGCCTTTTTCTTGGAAGTAGCGGACGGAAGGATAGTCTTTGCGGCGTTCGTAGTGCCAGTCGCATTGGACGATGTCGGTCGGGATGAGGTCGATGGCGGGGGCGGTGCCGTTCGCGCTCGCCTCCCACTTGCCGTAGCCCGTCGTTTCGGCGTCGAGCAGGCGGTCGCCCCACATCAGCATCGTCAGCCCGCGCTGCCCGACGAGGTGCGCGTGATAGTCGTTCACCGCTTTGGCGAATAGTTCCGCGGGGTCTTTGCCGCGACAGCGTTCGCACTGGTCGCTCGCAATCAAAAACACCTCGTCCAGCCCGACGTGGAAGGCGTCCGCCTCGAACGCCTCGGCGATCTCATCCAGCATAGGGAACACCACGTCGTTGACGGTGGGGTGAAGCGGGCACCAACTGCGGCAGTAGATGTCGGGGTTGTCGAGCGGGATGTCGGGCGTTTCGTCGAACTCGCGGTAGGCGGTCAGCAGCGGGTGGGTGTTCCGCGCCCACGACTGATGCCCAAGACAGTTGAACTGCGGGATGAGTCGGACGCCGTGTTGTCGGCAGAACCGGGCGAGGTCGCGCGCCTGTTCCGCGTGGAAGGGGCGCCAGCCACGCAGTTCGGGGTGCGACTCGAACGCGAAACCGAAATCCACCTCGAAGATGAGGACGTTCACCTTCAACGGGACGAGCTCTTCGAGAATCGCCCGTTTGAGGACGGGTACGTCGTCGGGTCCCGACGTGAGGACGTGTACGCCGCGCCATTGGGTCGTTGTCGTGTCGGGCATCGCGCGCGTCCTCTCATTTGTATTGCGGGGGAGGTGACGGTGATGAGGGAACGTATCACGGAGGCGGTTTTACGCGCAATCACGACACAATGCGCTATAACAAATTGGGCGCACCCCACGAGGAGATGCGCCCAATTTGTTGTTGGCTCATGTAGTGTCAAAGGTGTAATCGTGGCAAACCACAAAGTGTCATTCTGAGTACAAGACCGCAATAATTGTTGCGCGATTATCCGACGTCAACCAACCACCTGTCAC
>JAQBWJ010000519.1 GCA_027625215.1 Candidatus Poribacteria bacterium | reverse complement strand
CCGGCGCGACGTGTCGTCCGCCTACATTTCTCAAGTCCCATCGGAACCCCTGTCGCCCCGCCGGAACGGTGAAGGCGTCACCGACGACGTTTTGCAACGAAGCCTGATGCACCAACTCACCGTTGACCGTATAGATACGCAACTCGACATCCGCCGATTCCGTCAGCCGAAACAGTACGGAACCCTCCTCTCGCGCCGGGTTCGGAACTAACTTAAACGCGGTGAAGTCGAAACGCTCGACCGTGACATATCGAAGCGTCTCGCTGATCGAGTTCCCGGCGCGGTCGGAAACAATGAGCCGCAGCGTGTGCAGTCCCGCCGAGAGGTTTGTCGGCGCGAACCGGAACAGCACGGTCGTTCCATCGACCCGTCCGTCCACCGACACGGGCGCGTCGTCCAAAAACGCCCGAACGCCAGACGCCGCAACGCCCGACCCCTCATCGCCAAACCGCGCTTCCACAAAGTATCGTTCCAGCGGGATCGGCTCTCCCGACGGCGGATCCGCCTCGATCAAAAATGGCGGCGCAACATCCTCTAACAGTCCGTAGGTGCCCGCCTCGACGTTCCGCGCCGTACGGACGCCATCTCCCACCTCCTGCTGCGCGACGGGCTGCCATCGTTGACCGTCCTCGTTCCACCGGAACCAAGCCCGCGTCGAGGTCCCGCTCTGCGGCGCGGATAGTGTCAACAACGGAAGTTCTACTCCCGCATCGACTGACTCGATCACGTAGATCGCCGCACCATCCGCCTCGACGCTCAACCCACGATTCGACATATCGCGTCGCTGCGCTTCGACTCGTTGCGTGTCCAACCCGTCGGCGGTGCGGAATATGAGTTGAGTCGCGCCTCCGGTCGGGTCAACCTGCGCGAACCGAACGAACGCCCCATCTCGCAGCGTGATTGCCGCCCCCGATTGCGCCGATAACGCGCCGACGGCGATCTCTCCCCGCGCTGTCGTTTCCTCGCCGTCTCGCCCTCGAACGGACGCCAGCAACGTCGCCGCCTCTCCAAACGCCAACGTCACCTCAGTCTCATAGACGAATCGGTCGCCCGTCTCCGTCGGCGCGAGTTGCAGCGGCGCTCCGATCTGCTGATCCTGTCGCAGCAGTTGGACGTTCCGCACCGCTGTCAGCGCGCGATTCGACGTGAGCGCCACGCGCGCGGTCACTTCCCCCGCAACGGCGCGCACCGAGACTGGCACGGCGGCGACGATCAACGCGGTCGGGCGCGTGTCGATCCGAACCCTCCAGACGTTGAAAATGAGCGCGTTCCCGGCGAAATCGGCTCCTTCAACGATCAGTTCATGTTGACCGTCATCCAATTCGCCGTCCGGGTCGAACGCGAGAACGCCCGCCGTCGCGTCGTACGACCAGTCCTCCGCGTCGAGTACCTCCTCGTCGAAGGTCAATAATAAAGAGGAAGCGTCGAATTGGCGATCATCCACGATTCGCGCGGTGAACTCGATGCGGTTCTCGGTCAGCGTCGCGTTGAATGCGGGTAATGGCGCGACAAGCGCGGGCGGGATGCCGTCCGGTTGGTCGATCACGTTGTCTGTCGCGCGAAGGGCAAGTCGTCGGACGGTTGTTTCGCGTCCGAGTCGGTCGATGGCGCGCACCATCACGTCGAATACGCCTTCGCCGTTGATCGGAAGGACGCGGCTGAATCGCGCGTCGCCGTCAATCGTCACTTCCGTCTCGTCCACCCACACCCGCAGGGCGTCCGTTGCCGTTCCAGTCACCTCGACATACGGCGCGGCGAATGTTTGGAATGGCAGCGGACTCTCCACTGTAACCTCGAACGGCGTCGCAATCCGCGCGACGCGACGAGTGATCGACGTTTCTGAACCGCGCGCGTTCGCCGCGACGAACGTCAACGTGTTCTCGCCGATCTCGAGGGGATACGTCACCGAGAAACGCCCGATCTGATCAAGCATCAGCCGCTCTCCGTTCAGCGTGAGGGTCGAGCCGGGAGACACGATGCCCCGCGCCACAACGCGGTCGTCCGTCGTTTCCAGTTGGTCGGTGGGCGATTCGAGAGAGAGTTCCGGGAAGGTCTTGCGCGCGACGACCGTGACGACATGCTCGACCGACGCGCCGTTTCGCCCGACGGCAGTGAGCCGCAGCCGAAAATCTCCGTCGAGATTCGTCGTTTCCCACCGCCCCAAAAACCCGTCATCTAAAACAGGCGAGGTGACGTTGCCCGTGATCGGCACCCACGCGCTCGTATTGGCGGCGGGAGCATATTCCAACCGATAATGCGCCATCTGCGAACCGCGAGCGACTCCGAACACGTCCGTCACCCGAGTCAGGAAGGCGCGGTTCGGCGGCGACGCGATGCGCGCTTCAAGCGTCGGTTCCGGGAAACGCAGTTCTGCGAGGTCGAGATCGTTGCCGCGTTCATAAACGAGCGCGTCCCGACGCGGCGACCAATCCGCCCGCCCAACGATGAGTCTCTCCGGCGTGACGGGTTGTTCGACACCGGAGATCAAGTCGAACGAGCGCAATTGCGACACGGCGGAACCGATCTGCCGATGAAAAAGCAGTTGCTTGCCGTCACTGGAGAAGCGTGGGAAACGGTTGACGTGCGGCGTATCGAGCAGCGTGCGGACCGTCCCGTCGCTGAGACGCGCTTCGTTCAAGCGCCATCCGACCCCTCCCCGTTCCGTGGCGAACACAAGAAACTGCCCGTCCGGGCTCCAAGCGGGATCGCGATTACTCACCGCGCTGCGCGTGATTTGATTGATGACGGGCGGCTCGCCGTTCATGACTGCGGCGAGATTTTGAATGACATAGATTTCAAAGTTGCCGTCTCGGTCGCTGGCGAAGGCGAGGCGATTGCCGTCAGGGCTCCACGCGGGATCGGCGTTTGCGTCCGGCGAAACCATCAGGGGGACGACTTCGCGCGTGTTACGATGAACGGCGTAGAGGTCGGTCGTCTCGCCCTCGCGCCTTGCAAACGCGATCTGTTGCGCGTTCGGCGACCAACTGGGCGATCCGTCGAGAGCGGTCGCGTTGTCCGTGAGGCGTTGCGTCGCGCGTCCGTCCGTCGAGGCGACCCACACATCCATCGACCCGCGTTCATCCGACGCGAAGGCGATCTCGCTTCCGGTCGGCGACCACGCGGGATCGCGTCGCGTCGCGTCGAACTGTCCCGCAGACAACCATCGCGACGACTCGCCCACCACAACATTTACGGCGGGAAACGTGTCCACCGTCACGATCGCCGTCGCAACGGACTCATGCCAGCCCTCATCCTCCCCCC
>JAQBWJ010000518.1 GCA_027625215.1 Candidatus Poribacteria bacterium | reverse complement strand
CGGGTCGGGCGAGGCGTTCAACGACGCCGGACACACGCAGGGGTTGGCTCGGCTGTTGTTCACGAACTATCTGTTGCCGTTTGAGATCACGTCCGTCATCTTGACGGCGGGGCTGGTCGGCGTCATCGCGCTGATCCGGTTCCATCGCGTTGAGAAAGAACGCTAAATCTTTTAAGGGATACCTGTTCGCCCATGGATGCGACACTGTTGAAATATTGTCTCGCGTTGAGCGCGGTGCTGTTTACGTTGGGCGTCGTCGGCGTGATGGTGCGCCGCAACGCGATTGTGCTGTTCATGTGCATCGAACTGATGCTGAACGCCGCGAATCTCGCGTTTGTCGCCTTCTCGCGCTACTTGGGCAAGGCGGACGGGCAAATCTTCGTGTTTTTCGTGATGGCGGTCGCGGCGGCTGAAGTCGCCATCGGGTTGGCGATCATCGTGACGGTGTTCCGCAACCGCGAGAGCGTCAACGTCGATGAGATGACGTCGCTCAAGAACTGACGGCGGCGCGTGAAGGATTTATTGACTCATGACTGATATGACTCCGGTCATCCTATTGTTCGCGCCGCTGTTGATCGGCACGCTCGTCAACGGCATCATCGGCGGGAGGCTGCCGCGCAACGTCTCCGGGTTGATCGGCGTCGCGGCGATCCTGTTGTCGTTCGTCGGGGCGCTGTTGGGCTTCAACGCGGTGAGAACCGGCAACGGCGGCGACATCACCCTCTATACGTGGATGGCGGCGGGAACGTTCTCCGCCGATATCGCCTTCAAGTTCGACGCGCTTTCCTCCGTGATGATCCTCGTCGTGACGGGCGTCAGTTCGCTCATCCACATCTACTCCGTCGGCTACATGGATCACGAGGACGAGCGCGGCTTCTCCCGATTCTTTACCTACCTCAACCTGTTCGTCTTCTCGATGCTGCTCCTCGTGTTGGGGAACAACTACCTGCTGATGTTCGTTGGGTGGGAAGGCGTCGGGCTGTGTTCGTACCTGCTGATCGGGTTCTGGTATCACCGCACGCAGAAAGAGGGCGACACGACCTTCCCCTCGCAAGCGGCGAAAAAGGCGTTCGTCGTCAACCGCATCGGCGACTTCGGTTTCCTGTTGGGGATGTTCTTCCTCGTCTTGCAGTTCGGGTCGCTGAGTTTCGACACGATCTTCCACACCGCCGCAGAATCGCACGGCGTCGGGATGCCGTTCCTTTACGCGACGACGCTGCTGCTGTTCGTCGGGGCGATTGGGAAGTCGGCGCAGATTCCCCTCTACGTGTGGCTGCCGGACGCGATGCAAGGTCCCACGCCCGTCTCCGCGCTGATTCACGCCGCGACGATGGTGACGGCGGGCGTCTACATGGTCGCTCGGTCAAGCCTGTTGTTCGACATGGCGGGAACCGGAGATATCGTCGCGTGGGTGGGCGCGATCACGGCGATCTTCGCCGCGACGATGGCGCTCTCCGCGACGGACTTCAAAGGCGTCCTCGCCTATTCGACGGTGAGCCAACTCGGTTATATGTTCATCGCGGTCGGACTCGGCGCGTACAGCGCGGGTGTCGCGCACTTGATGACGCACGCCTTCTTCAAGGGGCTGCTGTTCCTCTGCGCGGGAAGCGTGCTTCACGCCGTCCACGATGTCGGCGACATTCGGCGGTTGGGCGGGCTCGCCGGGAAGATGCCCGTCACGTTCGGCACGTTTGCGATTGCCGCCGCCGCCATCGCCGGGTTCCCCGGACTGAGCGGGTTCTTCAGCAAAGACGCGATCCTGCTCGCCGCGTGGAACAACAACATGCCGATCTTCGTGATCGGGGCGATCACCGCGTTTATGACGGCGTTCTACATGTTCCGACTGCTCGCCATCGTGTTTGCGGGCGAGGGGCGCGATCCCGCGACGACGGTCCACGCGCACGAGTCGCCGCTCGTGATGCGCGCGCCGCTGATGATCTTGGCGGTCCCAGCGGCGATTGCGGGTATCGGTTGGCTAGGGTTGACCGAGAACGGCATGTTCTACCAATTTTTGAACCCTGTCTTCGAGCACGGTCACGGCGAACACCATGAGGCGCATTCGTGGATTCCGATGGGGGTGTCGATCCTGCTCGCGTTGGCGGGGATGGCTCTCGGATTCGTGATGTACCGCAAACGCACACGCGAAGAGCTCAATCGCACGGGCGCGATCATCACCCTGTTGCGGCGCAAGTGGTATGTGGATGAACTGTACGACCTCGTGTTCGTCCAACCGATTCATTGGATTTCTCGCACCGTCTTGTGGCGTCTTGTCGACAAATGGGTGATCGACGGCGCGGTGAACGTGACCGGAGCCGCAGCCTACGTCGGAGGCGCGAAGTTGCGCTGGTTGCAGACGGGCGTCGTGCAGACGTACGCCGTCGTCATTGTCGCCGGAACGGTGCTGTTGCTGCTGTTGAAAGTGATGCTGTAATCGGGGGAGATTTCGTCCCATGACGTCGTTGACGTGGACCGTATTCCTGCCGCTGTTCGGCGCGATTCTTCTTGGAATCGGCGCGGCGGCGACACCGAACACGAAAGACTCGGCATCGCGCAACAACGCCTTCAAGGTGATCGCGTTCGTCGTGACGCTGCTGACGTTCGGACTCTCGCTGAACTTCTACCTGAACTACCCGTCCGGCGTCTCCGAGCAGGTGGAATGGTTGCCCGCGCTCGGCGCGAGTTACTACCTGAAACTGGACGGCATCTCGATCTGGCTTTTCCTGCTGACGACGTTCCTCATGCCGATCTGCGTGTTGGCGTCGTGGAACAGCATCACGACCCACAAAGAAAAACACGACGCCTACGTCTCCGACGCCGACCACGAGCATGGAGAGCGCGGCGTTTCGGGTTTCCTCATGTCGTTGTTGGTGTTGGAAACCGCGATGCTCGGCACGTTCGTCGCCTACGACCTGCTGCTGTTCTTCATCTTCTGGGAAATGATGCTGATCCCGATGTATTTTCTCATTGGGATTTGGGGCAGTCCCGGAGAACGGCACACGTTTCTGTTCGGGCGCGTCTCCGAGCGGGTCTACGCGACGTTGAAGTTCGTCCTCTATACAATGGCGGGCAGCGCGTTGATGCTCGTCGGCATCATCTGGCTGCGGCTGGAGGCGGGATCGTTCAATCTTGACGTGATTACCGCGTTGGCGCAGACGGGCGGCATCGCGCGGTCGGCGCAGTTCTGGCTGTTCTGGGCGTTCTTTATCGCGTTTGCGATCAAAGTGCCGATGTTCCCGTTCCACACCTGGCTGCCGGACGCGCACA
>JAQBWJ010000517.1 GCA_027625215.1 Candidatus Poribacteria bacterium | reverse complement strand
AGCATGGATCACCGCAACATCCGTCGCGGGAGCGAATGGGAACCGGAGATTCATACCGCATACGTGAATGTACGAGGCATGTTCGGGCGGCTGAACGTTCGAGTCGGACACCTCGAAGTGCCGTTCGGGTTGGAGCCGGTTGTCGATTCGCACAGCACGCTCGTTCCGAGTATGGCGATGGTGAACGTCGGCGCGATGCAGGACTGGGGACTCTCCCTCAACGGGCAGTTGAACGCCCTCGACTATGAGATCGCCGCGACGACGGGAGCAGGAATGTCCGCCAATGCCAACCCGTTTGAACGCGAAAACGGCATGTACCTCATTTCCGCGCGGACGCAACCCGTGTCGGAGGACGACACCAAGATCGGAGTCTCCGCGCTTTGGGGCGAGATGGCTCCGGCACATGATGACGGCGGGCATGCTCCATCACTACGGTCTGAGCGGCGTGTCGGCGTCGATATACGCGCGCTGCATTTCGTGTTCAACGGCGTGATTGAGTCGAGGTTTGAAGTGTCGGGAGGGTGGCGCAACGGCGAGTCCGTCGTCTCCATTGAATCGACCGCAACGCGACCGTTCGCGGACGTATGGAAGGCGACGGCGAGCGCGCGGCTATGGCGTCACGGAGACGCCGATCCGCTCGTCTGGTCGTTCGTCACGGTGCGCCGTGATATCGGGTCGTCGTTCGCGGTGGAGGGAATGCTGACCCGCGAGTTCAGCCGTCCCGACGGAGACGTGGATACATCGCTCCAACTGCTTCTGTATCGGACACTGTGAGCGATTAGAAGGAAAGGAATATGGCGATGAGACGAAGAAATCTGTGGTTCATCGCGGTGGCGACGGCGGTCTTGTTTGTCGGAATGGCGAGGACGAGTCGCGCCATCGCCGCGTGCACGCTGAAAGACCCCGACCGCGACATTCGCGCGTTTTTCCCCGACGCCACCGGCTACAAAACGAAGTACGTCGTGGTGGCGAAAGCGGGCGGCGTCGAACTCCTGAACGAAATCGAAGCGCGGCTTGGCGAAAAACTCGACCGGACGTACGAGGGCGTCGATGTCGAACACACGACGTACACGGTGCTGAAAGGCACGGAGCCTATCGGGTATGTGTCCGGCGTCAACCAAAAGGGTCAGTTCGGCGCGTTGCAAGTGTTCATGGCGACGGACGCGAAGGGCAAAATCCTGAAAGTCGCGTACCAACGGATCGTATCGCCGTTCTCCAACGCGCTCAAAGCGGAAAAGACGCTCGCGCAGTTCGAGGAGATAACCCTCGCCGACTTCTACAAGAAGACGGAAAAAGCGACCGCGTTGACCCCGCCGGACGAAAAGAGCGCTACGGACTTCAAAGCGACCGTGCGAGGCATCCGCAAAAACCTCATCTACTTCGACTTCTTCAACCTGAACCGTTTGCACGACCCACATTTCAACGCGGAGCCGAAACGATGAAACCGATTTGGACGCCGTTGGCGGTCGTAATGATCGCCGCGATGCTGACTTCCACCGGATGCCAACCGAAATCGGATGCGTTCGGCGAGGCGATCAGTGTGAACGAGGTGACGAAGATATCCGACATTCTCTCTCATCCCGAAGACTATCACGACAAGGTTGTCCGGCTGGAGGGATCGGTCGGCGAGGTGTGTCAGTCGATGGCGTGTTGGTTCTACCTGCAAGACGATACGGCGCAGATTTTGATCGACCTTGAGATGCGCGTCGATTCGTATTCGATCCCGAAGGGGTCGCAAGGGAAAACCGCCGTCGTGCAGGGGCGCGTGCAATTTGACGAAAACGCGCCTGTGCGGGTGATCGGGCTTGGAAACACGCTTCACTAGAATCATGGCATAGAAGGAAAACGACGAATGAGATTCTTCCAACTCGCGTACAAGAACCTACTGCGGCGCAAGATTCGGACGACGTTGACGGTCGGCGGAGTCGCGGTGGCGGTCGCCGTGTTGGTGAGCCTGATGGGGTTCAACAACGGCTATCAGAACGCGCTTGAATCCGACGTAGACCGACTCGGATATCAGATGCTCGTCACCGCGAAGGGGTGCCCTTACGAAGCGGCGACGATGATGCTCTCAGGCGGCGCGGATTTGCGCTACATGAACGAGGCGACCGCCGCTACGATCACCTCCGACCCGCGCGTGTCGCAGAGCCTTCCGCAACTGATCCACGCCGTGTTCGACCCCGACCGGAGCGCAACGATGCTCTACATGGGCGTGACGGACGCCTATCCGACGCTCAAGCCGTGGATGACGTTCAAGGAGGGCGGTTGGTTCACCTCGACGGGCGCGCCCCAAGTCGTGTTGGGCTATGAGGCGGCGGAGCTCGACCAGCGGCACGTCGGCGATTCCATCTTCGTTCCGGGAACGGAATCGGTGTTGGAAGTCGTCGGCATCTTCGAGCGCAGCGGCACGCAGGACGACGGGATCGCCTTCATGCGAATCGAAACGCTGAGAGGGCTGTTCCCGCGACTGGAAGGCAAACTGACGGGTATCGGGCTGAAACTGAACGATATCGGCGACATGGCGGCGTTGGAGGAAGACCTGTACTCGATCCCCGAAATACAGGTCGTCAGCATGGCGCAGGTCAAGGCGACGATCATGGGGTTGGTGTCGAGCGCGAAAATACTCGTGATGTCGGTCGTCGCGATTGCGTTGACCGTCGCCGCCATCGGGGTGATCAACACGATCCTGATGTCCGTGTTCGAGCGTACGCAGGAGGTCGGCATCCTCAAGGCGATGGGCGCGTCGCGGATGGACATTTTCAGGTTGATCTGGAGCGAAACGCTGCTGATCTGCGGGATGGGCGGTGTCATCGGGAGCCTCCTCGCGTTGATCGGCGGGAGTGTGGTCGAACTGTTCATCAGACAGGCGTTGTCGTATTCGCCGAACGGACACATCGTGACGATCACGCCGCAACTGTTGGTGTTCAGCATCGTCGGCGCGGCGTTGTTGGGGGTGGTCGCGGGGATTTACCCGGCGATCCGCGCGGCGTCGATGCGCCCGATTGAAGCGATTCGCAGCGGCGAATGACGAGAAAGGAATCCGCGATGATTGTCGCGCGCGAGTTGCACAAGACATACCGTCTTCCCGGCGAGGACATTCACGCGCTGAAAGGCATCGATTTGTCGGTGCGGGAGGGTGAGTTCGTCGTGGTGATGGGTCCCTCCGGCGCGGGCAAGACGACGTTGTTGAACCTTGTCGGCGGGCTGGATGATCGAACGAGCGGCGGGTTGGAGATCGACGGCAGATAGTGGGACGGGCGCGCGTCCGTC
>JAQBWJ010000516.1 GCA_027625215.1 Candidatus Poribacteria bacterium | reverse complement strand
CTTCGATATCGACCCAATGAGGACGGCGGGATTGGCGGAGTTGGGCGGGACACCTGCCGATTCCCCCAAACAGGTCGCCGAGAACGCCCGCCGCATCTTCCTTTCCCTGATGACAACCGAGATCGCCTGCCGCGTCATCGAGGGCGAAAACGGCATCTTGGAGTCGTCCCAACGCCCAACCCACATCCTCGACACAACGACGGGCGATCCAACTCAAGTGATCCTCCTTGCGGATCGCCTGAGCTCTCGCGGCATCGCGTATCTCGACGCGACCGTCTCCGGCAGCAGCGCGCAACTCCGCCGTCGAGAGGCGACGTTCATGGTCGGCGGCGATGTCACATCGTACGGTGAATGCGTCGACTTGCTGACCGCCCTATCCGACAACGTATTCCGTGTCGGCGAGGCGGGGAGCGGCGCGAAGGCAAAGTTGGCGAGTAACCTCGTCATCGGTCTGAACCGCGCGGCGTTGGCTGAAGGGTTGGTCTTCGCGGAGCAGTTGGGGCTTGATTTGGCGTCCTTCCTCGAACTGTTGAAGGCGACCCCGGCGTACTCGGCGGTGATGGACTCGAAGGGCGACAAAATGCTCTCCGGCGACTTCACGCCCGAATCCCGCGTCGCTCAACACCGGAAGGATATCGCGCTGATCGAGTCCCTCCTGCACGAACGCGGCGCATCGCTCTCGCTGACGACAGCATACGCCGCCATCTTGGACGACCTCATCTCAAGCGGCGGCGCAGACCAAGACAACGCCGCGATCATTACCCAAATCCGGCGTTCCGCCCGGAACTGATTTCCATGCGAACCCAAGCGTCCTCGATGGTATTCGAGACGAAGGCGCGGGAGGTGAGCGAACGGTGGGAAGCCGAACTGCTTCTTGCATATCATGCGGCAGTTGTCGTCTACTTGAGCATGTAAGATGTTGTCGCGCGATGGCGTCGTCGTAAGGCGCGTTTGGCGATAGAACGTTTCACCATATCGGGGAGAATGTCCGAACGACCGCATGTTCTTGGGGAGAAACGAATGAGACGCTGGGAAATGTTGTCCGTATGCGCCGCGACGGTCGTCGCGCTGTACGGATGCGGCAAGACGAACCCTCAGACTGAGAACGTCACGAAGGAAATGCCCTCCGCTCCGAAAGAAGCGGCGCCTGCGGAACCGGCGGAGATCGTGGTAGAAACGCCTCCTGAAACGATCGCGCCCGAACCAATATCCAAGCCGATTGAGGTGGCTGCCGTGCCGGAGAAGGATGTCGAGATGGTTGCGGATGGGAAAATCGTCAAGACCGAAGCGGAATGGCGCGAACTGCTGACGCCGGAACAGTTCAAAGTGCTGAGGCAAAAGGGTACGGAACGCGCCTTCACGGGGGCATTGTGGGACAACCACGACCACGGCATCTACACCTGCGCCGCTTGTGGAACACAGTTGTTCTCATCGGAGACGAAGTTTGAATCGGGGACGGGGTGGCCCTCGTTCTACGAGCCGATCAGCGCGCAAGCGGTGGGTGAGAAGGCGGACAACACGTTGTTCATGCGGCGCACCGAAGTCGTCTGCTCGCGGTGCGATTCACATTTGGGGCACGTCTTCAACGATGGACCCCAGCCGACGGGGTTGCGCTACTGCCTAAACTCAGGCGTTCACAAAGGCGGGCGAGTGATGGTTTCGAGTTCCGCTCTCCCTTGACGGGAGGACGGTCAGGGATGACGGTGTTTCACTCAACGTCGGCGATGACGCAAAGGTCGGGGGGTATGGGTCGCGTCTCCCACGACGCAAAGCGCAGCGTCTCCGCCAACCGCGCGAACCCCTCTCCACCGATGCCGCTCAACGCTTCGCGCCCGCCAATCACCATCGGCGCGAGAAACGCGACAACCCGATCCACCGCCCGCGCCTCGACAAACGACCCGATTATGGACGCGCCGCCTTCCACCAACACGCTGAGTATGTCCGCGCTGCCCAAGCGATCCAACAGCGCGTTCAGGTCGATGCCCCGCCCCGACGACGGCAGCCGCCACACGACCGCCCCCGCCGACTCCAGTGCCTCAACCCGCGCCGCATCCGCCTGTTCGCCCACAACGAGGATCGTTTGCGTGTCGTCCGCGCCTTGTAACGCTCGCGCGATGACGGGCGTTCGGGCGTGCGTGTCCAAGATCACCCTCAACGCATCGCGCGCGTCCTCGCCTTCAGAGAGGCGCGTCGTCAGTTGCGGGTCGTCCGCGAGAATCGTCCCGATGCCCGTTAAGATCGCGTCGTGCGTGTTCCGCAGACGATGCCCTTCCGCTCGCGCCGCCTCCGACGTGATCCACTTCGATTCCCCCGTCCGCGTCGCCGTCTTCCCGTCGAGACTCATCGCCAGTTTCACGGTGACGAACGGACGACCCGTGCGCTTCCACTTGAGGTAGGGAGCGTTCAGCCGACGCGCCTCCGACTCCAACACGCCGGATTCGACCGCGATGCCCGCATGGCGCAGTTTCGCGTGTCCCCGTCCGGAGACCCGCGCATCCGGGTCTTCCATCGCCGAGACGACCCGCGCAACGCCCGCCGCGATCAGTTTGTCGGCGCAGGGAGGCGTTCGCCCGTAGTGGCTGCACGGCTCCAGCGTGACGTAGACGGTCGCTCCGCGCGCCTTTTCGCCCGCCTCGCGTAATGCGAACACCTCCGCGTGAGGTTGTCCGGCTCTCGGGTGGAACCCCGTCCCGACACAGACGCCGTTCCGCACAACCACCGCGCCGACCAGCGGGTTCGGGGAGGTTCGTCCCGACGCCTTTGCCGCCTCTTGCAGCGCGAGGAGCATCCAGCGTTCGTCATCGGAAGTCGACATGAACATCTTCCCTATCGATACGATTCTCGACGGTGGGCGACGACGATAACGATCACGAGGAGGTCGCCGTCCTCAATGTCGTAAATCACGCGATAATCGCCGACGCGAATCAGGTAGCGGTTCCGCGAGCCTTGTAGTTTCGTGACGCCGGGAGGACGCGGGTTTTCAGCAAGTTGATCAATGCGGCTGGAAATACGGTCTCGAAGGTCGGGAGGAAGGTCGCGAAGTTGTCGTCTCGCGGATGAATCAATCCGTACCTTGTAACTCGGCATGCAGTTCCGCTTCCCGTTCGCTCATCGCCTTCAATTCCGCTTTCACGTCCTCCCAAGCATGGGTGATACCCGTCTTGGAGCATTCGGCTAACAGCACGTCATAGAAGTCTTCCCACAAATCACCCCGCGTTGGAGGCGCATTGGAAGCAGTGGTGAACCGGGATGGATCACCAACCGACAGATCGAGTCG
>JAQBWJ010000515.1 GCA_027625215.1 Candidatus Poribacteria bacterium | reverse complement strand
GACCTCCATTCGGACGATTCGCTGTCGATGTTCGCAAAAAAACCGGTGGAGAACTGTCCGGAGTCCTCTCGATAGCCGCTTTCCAATCGAAAGAACACGCCCGACGGAACTCGTACCGCGACTTCGACGGCTCCGTAGGGGGAATCTCCGTAGAGCCGTTCTTCGCCGTCCAACGAGGGGGAGAAGAAACCGCCCTTCAAGCCGACCGTCCAAACCATCGCGTCGGATTCCGCCCACGCGATGCAGGACACCGCCGACAACGCGATGAGCGCGGCGCATAGTTTCGTCATCGTTCGTCACCTCAGGGATAATCATCGGAAGACAAGGACGCCTTCACACTACATCGGGGCGGCGCGCTTCGTCAAATGAGCGGGGCGTTCACATTAAATGCGCGTTAATTCGCGCCGATTCGCAAGCATTCGACGGACGGTTTGCGTATAATCGGACGCGGACGGGATACTCGCCGCGTCGAACGTTTGCGTATGACCGAGCCGCTGAGGAAAGGAGCCTTGATGCCCGCCACACGAATCTACTTCGCCCAACTTGATCCGGTCTGGCACGATTGGATCCAAATCGTCAACGTCGGCAAGGCTCCGACAAACGTATCGTGCATCGGGCGCGACGAGAACGGCGCCGTCGTCTGGAACGCGCAGCAGGCGTTGCGCCCGTATCAAACGTGGGCTCCACCAGTTGATGAACCCAAAGTGAGCGTTTCCCTCGAAGTGCGTACCGACGGTCAGCCGATACTCGGCGAACGCCACTGTCATGACGGCACGCAGGTGCTCGACTTTCCCGGCGCGTGCGAAGAAGACGGGACGTTGGGGCGACGGCTGTTCTTTCCCGAACTCGTCGCGGGCGCGACGGACTGGTTCCGGTTCCTGAATGTCGGCGACGCGGACGCGCACATCTCGTTCGTCGTGCGGAGCGTCACGGACGCGCGCGTCACCAAGCAGCACAGCAAAGCCGTCAAGCCGAAATGTTGGTGGGATGTCGGCGATGAACTGGTCGGCGCGGCGGTACAGGGCACGGTCGAAGTAGTGAGCAGTCAGCCCATCGTCGGCGAACGACACCTTCACTACAAAGGCGGACAGATCGCCGTCGGGCAGTTGGGGCAGGTGCTGCATTAGAGATCGACTTGTCCCACGAATCGCGCTAGAGTCGCGCCGTCTTCTCGATGATCTGCCCGTCGGATAGATGAATGACCGCCTTCCACTCTTTGTCGTCCGGTTGAACGCGCACGGGTCCCTGCATCCAGTTTGATCGGAAGTGCAGGGAGAACGACTCGTCGTACGCGGAATCGTACAGCGCGCCGTTGCGGTAGAAATCGACGCGATCAATCGTTTCGGGGTATTCGCTCGCCAAACGGATCCAACGTCTGCCCACGTCTTCCCAGCCCGGCTCCAACCCTTGCAGGTAGAACTGTTCGCTCAACGGCAGCGGATCGAGTTGGATGCCCACCGCCGCCGCCATGCGTCGCGCGAAGTACGTGTCTTCGCCCTGAGTGATGCCCCAATCGGCGGGCGGTAGTAGCCCCACGACGCGAAGTTTCTCGCCGCGACGCCCAAATTGCCCAACGCTTGCGAGTCTTCGTTGCAGATGATCGGGCGGTTGAAGCCCCATCCGCGCGCCTCGCCGATCATGTTGTGGAACCGTTGCCGCGAGCAGCCGTTGCCGTGAATCAAAATGATGTCGCTCGCTTCGGCGACCTCTCGATTCAGATGACCGCCCCCGCCGCTGCATCCGACCAACATCCCGCCCGACTCGTCGCGCGCCAAATCAATCAACGCGCTCATCCCTTCCGGCTCATGGATGATCGGGTGATTGAACCCTTGTATGTTGTACTCGTTGGCGACCTCGATCATGACGTTCGCGTACCCGCCGTCTCGCAGCCAGTTCGACGCAACGGTGACGGCGTTCCGCACCGCTTTCCCGTTTCGCAGTTTCGGTGATTGGCTGACATAGAAATAACTCACAATGACGACGATGCCGAGCGCGTCCGACGCGCGGATGAGTTTGTCCAAACGTCGCGCGTAGGCGTCATCGAAGGACGCGCCATCCTCGCCGAAAGGGTTGTTGTCGATGGCGCTTCGATTTGCGATGGTGAAACAAGGTCCGCCGCCTTGAATCCCAACGGTGAAGGCGCGGAGTCCGTGCGCGCGCCATTCGGGTAGCGCGGCGATCAGGTTGTCCGTGTGTTCGTCGGGGTCGAAGGAGTCGCGTCCCCAACGGGCGTAGCGGGCGCGGTTCGAGCGGTCGTCAAAAATGCCCTGAATGAAACGCGCGTTCATCAACAAGCCGTGAGCGTTCGGGTTGCTGTGCTCGATCTCGGAATAAACGAGTCGGTCGTTGATGAGGAACGATTCGCCTCTGGTCGATATGGTGGTATTCGGCACCGGAGCTCTCCCATTATCTCCTGAATCTCAAAACGTGACGCCCACCATACCGCATTTCACCGAGCGGTTCACGTTTTCCCGTCGGTTGACGCGACGAGCGTCGTCGTCTTACCGTATCACGCACGTACTTGGATTGGAGAAACCGTCATGCCGACCACTTACCGCGCCGCGCTCATCGGATGCGGGCGCATGGGCGCGACAATCGACGACGAAATCCGCGCCTCGAACAGTCCCGTCAACGTGCCGACGCTCCCTTGGGCGCACGCCGCCGGATTCGTCGCCTCGCCGCGCACCGACCTGATCGCCGTCTCCGACATGGACGCCGACAAAGCCGAAACGATCCGCGCCCGATACGATGTCCCCAAAGCCTACACGGACTATCAAGAGATGATTCGTGTCGAGCGACCCGAACTCGTCGGCATTGCGACCCGACCCGCAACGCACGCCGAGATGGTCGTCTTCGCGGCTGAAAACGGGGTGAAGGGCATCTATTGCGAGAAGCCGTTCTGCTGTTCGCCGGAGGAAGCGGATCGAATGGCGGACGCGGTGGAAGGGAACGGCGTCAAGTTCAACTACGGCGCGAACCGCCGTTACTCGCCGCTGTTTCGAGAACTGAGGAGGCGAATCGACTCCGGCGAAATCGGCAAGGTGGAATCGGTGATCGCCTACTGCGGCGCGGCGTCCGCCCAGTGGTGGCATACCCATTCGGTCGATCTGTTCGTCAACATGGCGAGCGACGCGGAGGTCGATTACGTTCAGGCGACGCTCCGACTGAACGACGACGCTTGGGACGGCGACCGTCTCGACGCCGACCCGCCCGTCGAACTCGGTTACGTCGTCTTCAAGAACGGCGTCCGCGCCTACTTAACAACGGCGACCGGACGCG
>JAQBWJ010000514.1 GCA_027625215.1 Candidatus Poribacteria bacterium | reverse complement strand
GCGCAACGTTTTCCTTCCATGTTCCGCGATGTTACCATTCCCTACGCGCTCGACAGCGATCACCACGCAAACGGGATTTTTCGTCATGGCGATAGATAGCCTCGCGCTCTACTGTATGCTACCGCATTGGCGGGAGATGTTGCGAAACCGTCCGTTGAGGGATGTCGCGCAAACGTCCTCCACTGAGGTTGCGCTCCGTTTTCGCCGCGACGAAAACGAGGAGTTCGATCCGTGCCTGTTGTTGTCGGCGCATACGGCGCACGCGCGGGCGCATCTGATCGAACGATTCCCGAAGGTGAAAGACCGTTCGCACTTCGCCGACGTGTTGTTCAAGCATCTCTCTCGCGCCGACCTTGTCGAGATCGAACAGGTCGGGCTTGATCGCATTCTCCGACTGCGTTTCGCCCCCCAACCAGGCATCATGCGCGAGGACGCGGGCGACCGCCTCCTCATCGCCGAAATGATGGGCAAACACAGCAACCTCATTTTGGTAAACGCCGAATCGAACAAAATCATCGACGCGATCCGGCATGTGGACGAAAGCGTCAACCGATACCGCGAGATTCTTCCGGGCTGCGCGTACGTGCCGCCGCCGGAAAGCGACCGACTCAACCCGTTTGAACTGACCCGCGACGAGTTTTTATCAGCGGTTGATCCGTCGCGGGAGAAATCGGCGTGGAAGCAGATATTGGACACGGTGGACGGCTTCAACCCGGCGATGGCGAAAGAGGTCGTCGCGCGCGCCGTCGAGCCGACGGACGCCGCGTCGTTGTGGGAGTCGTTCTCCGCGATGACCGCGCAGATCAAGGAACGCGCCGTCGAGCCGTGCGTCGTGTATCAAAGCGACGCGCCCGACGCGAAAGCGTTGTCCTATCGACTGTCCCTTCACGTCGACGAACCGTTTGCGTTCGTCCGCCGCACCGACACGGTGAACGACGCCGTCGCCGACTACCACGAACGCGCCGAGCGCATCGAGCAACTCGACGCGATGCGAAATCGACTGTCTCAGGCGTTGGATCGCCACGAGAAAGGCGTCCTCCGCAAGCGCGACGCGCTCGTGGTAGACCGTCATATCGCGGAGAAGGCGGACGAGTACCGAATCTTCGGCGAACTGTTGAAGTCGTCGCTGCATCTGGTGACGGAACGCGCCGAGAGCGTCCGCGTGCCGAACTACTACGCGCAGGACACGCCGGAAATCGATATTCCGCTCGACCCATCGAAGTCGCCCGTTGAGAACGCGGAGGCTTATTTCAAAAAGTACCGCAAGGCGAAACGCGGCGCGGCGTTGATCGCCCAGCGTCTCTCCGATACGGAACAGGAGCTCGGGTGGGTCGCCGAATACCGCGAGAAACTGACTCAAGCGGGAACGATACGCGCCCTCGAAACGCTTCACGGCGAGCTAGTTCAACAGGGATGGATTGAGGAAAAGGGCAAACGTCAACGCGACCGCGTGTCCGACCCGTACCGCACGTTCACCGTCGGCGATTGGCGGCTCCTCGTCGGGCGCAACGACCGAGAGAACGAATGGCTCGTGACGCGCGTCGCCAAGAAGACCGACATGTGGCTCCACGCGAAACAGATTCCCGGCTCGCATGTGCTGATCCGCAACCCTGAGAAGCGCGACCAGATTCCGATGCCCGTCATGCTGAAGGCGGCGCAGTTGGCGGCGCATTACAGCAAGGCGAAGCACTCGACGCATGTGCCGGTGGATTATACGTGGATCAAGTACGTCATCCGTCCCAAAGGGACGGCGGCGGGCTTCGTCACCTACACGCGCGAAAAAACGCTCTACGTCGAGCCGGAGCCGCCCTCCGCGTTGTTCGGCGGGGGACTCACCGTTCGATCTCGACGCGCGCCCCATTCGACACCAAGCCCGCCTCATACACTTGCATCAGGTGATGCGCGAACTCCAGCGTCCCGATGGTGGATTGTGTTCCGTTGAGCACCGACTCGCAGAAATGGAACAGTTCGCTGTAGATGCCTTGCGTGAACTCGGCGCGGTTCTCCAGCGTCGAAAGCGAGTTTTGCGGTTCCCACACGAGCGTCCCGTGATCGAACCCCTGCGGCGAAAAGTCGGTCGTGCGACCATACTGGAACGGAATCCCGCGATGAAACGACACGCGCTGGATGTTGTCCACGACGGCGTGCGTTCCGTTTCCATAGACGACGTACCTCTCTAACGGCAGTTTGCCACCGTCGGACAAGTGGAGATTCCCAAGCGCGCCCGTCGCGTACTCCAACACGCAGACGCCGCCTCCCCAACGGTTGCGATGCGTCGTCACCGCTTCGACCTCGCCGCCGACCTCCAGCATGAAGGACAACGGATGACAGCCGTTCGCCAACCAGTTGACGTACCGTCCGTCTTGAAGGATCGCCTCGCCGTCGTCGGGAATCGTCATCGGGTACTCGCCGAGAATCGTGCGGATCGGGCTATGACCGTCCTGTGAAAACCACTCGATCACCTTCCGCGTCGCGGGCATGAACGATTTTTTGAACCCAACGACCGCGATCCAATCACCTCGCGCTGCGATCATCTTTGATACGTCGGACGCGCGCATCGCGGGAGGCTTCTCGCACCACACATGCGCGCCCGCTTCAAACGCTTGCATGACCAGTTCCGGGTGACGCTGCGGCGACACCGCAATAAACACCGCATCAAGGTCCTCATCGAGATACATCACGTCGGCGGATGTATAGGCGTTCGCCCCGAACTGCGCCGCCGTTGACTGCGCCCGCGACTCATCAAGGTCGCAGATCGCTCGGACGGTCACGGGCAAAAAGTTCGTTGTCGGCAGAAGGTTGCGGTACGAATGTCCGCCGACGCCGACGAATCCGACGTTCAAGCGCCGCTCAAACTCGCGTTGATAACTCATGCGTTCCCCTCGCTCACGATCCGTCGCGCGTACTCAAGATCGCGTTCCGCCATGTTCGTGTCGTCGTAGCCGTCCTTACGTTCCCCATGCGACGGGTTCAGGCAGATGACCGGGCTTGTCCCGTCCGCAACAACGCGCCGCACGATCCCCGCAACATCCCACGACGCATCCTCCAATGACGACCGCCACTTCAGCGGGGTCGATCCGCTCTCCGCCATCCCGCCTTTCAGGTGAACGAACCCGATCAACGGCTTCAACGCCTCGTACACGTCAACGGTGGGAGGGACGCCCATCTGCCATAGGTTTTGGATATCCCATGTCAACGCGACGGAATCGCGCTCTTCCAACAGCCCGAAGAACGCGCGAATCTCGTCCACATTCGACAAGATGCAGCGGGGAACTTCGTTTTCGACGG
>JAQBWJ010000513.1 GCA_027625215.1 Candidatus Poribacteria bacterium | reverse complement strand
GCGGGGTGATCGGTCAGGGAGCGGAGGTACGAGCCGTCCGTTTGGATGGCGTACAGATCGTTGTGTGACACGAAGACGACCTGTCGCCCATCCGTCGACCAAGCGGGTTCCCATCCTTCGCGCGCGTCGGTGATCCGTTCGATGCGCTCCCCGTCGGGCGTCATTATATAGAGGAACGCGCCGTCGTCAGTCGCCATGTGGTAGACGATCCGCGAGTTGTCGGGCGACCACCGCGCGCCGCCTTCTCCAAGCGTCGGCGTGTGAGACAAGGTCACCGATTCGGAGGTAGACAACGCCATCCTCATCAGGTCGCCGCGATCAGCATAGAGGAGTGACAGACCGTCCGGAGACCACGATGTATGCGTCTCGCCGACATCGACAATCCGTCGTCTCGCCGTTCCGTTACGGTCGATCAGGTCGATGCCTCCGTTCGTTGAAAACAGCTCGGTGTGGAACGACAACCAGCGTCCGTCTGGCGACCACGCGGGCAACGATCCCTTCGCGTCCGCCTCGACCAACCGCTCCTTCCACCCGTTCAGCCCGATCAGATAAATGCCGCCCGTCGCGCGATAGGCGAGCAACGACCCGTCCGGCGACCAAGCGGGTTCAAACGCGCCGCCGCGTTCATAGGTGATGCGCTCGACGCGCTGCCCGTCCACGTCCATCGTATAAACTTGAGGCGCGCCGTCGCGCGTCGATACGAATGCAATCCGCGCGGATTGTGGCGGTTGCGCCGAACCCAATGCCGCGACCAACGACAACGCGATTCCGATCCCGCCGCCACGATTGCGTCTCATGGCGATGCCTCCCTCATCCACTTCCCTCAACAACCAGACTGAAACGCGACGTTCGCCATCGCATGTTGCCACAGAATATCGTACGGAATCGACCTTCGCCAAGTTGCGGTCGATCCGCCGAGCTCCGAGCAGGTCAACAGTTGCGTCATCGGGCATAGTTCATGCATGATACCCGTGATCGAACCGCGACCTAATCTGGCGAAAGACGAGATGAAATCGACCGTCAACGCGCTCCGCGCCTATCTTGAATTGATCCGTTACCCGCTGTTCGCCATCCCAATTGTGGCGACGCTGCCCGGTATCGTGCTGGCGTCGCACGATTTCGGGTGGAGCTGGCGCGCTCCGGTCGCGTTACTGACGGCGATGCTCGGTTACTTCGCCGGGATGATCAAAAACGATTACTTCCACCGCGAACAGGACGGCGTGGCGAACCCATCGAGACCGATCCCGTCGGGTCGCGTGTCGGCGCGGTTGGCGATGCGAATTGCGAGCTTGTTATACATCGTGTGTTTGATTCTCGGTTTCGCAATGTACTGGATCGCCGGGTTGATGGTGATGGGGTTGATCGCCATTTCGCACTCCTACAACGCTTACCTGAAACAGCGCGGCGTATGGGGCAGCCTGTCGCTGCCGTTCGGGATCGGCATGTTGAGCGTGTTCGGTGCGGTGAGCGTGGCGGGTTATGTGCCGACGCTCATCTGGTTCGCGTTCGGCGCGACATTCCTTTACGACTTCGGCACGCACATCACGAGCACTTTCAAAGATATTGAGCGTGACATATCGCTGGGCATTACGACGACCCCGATTCAAATGGGACGCCGCCCCGCGTTGCTGGTGTCGTCTCTGGCGACGTTGGCGGCGTTCGGCGTGGCACTTGCCCCCGCATTTCTTGGCGAATCGCCGTATTACGCCGTTTGGATCGCCGTTGCGTTCGTGGCGACCATCGTGACGCGGATGCCGTTGCTGCGCGAACAGTCGGAGAAAAACGGCTATTTCGCGCTGGAAGGCGCGATGATCACGGCGATCTTCCTCTTTCCCGCGCTGATGGCGACCGTCATTCCGTTTCCGGTTGCGGCGGCGATCATCGTGTCGTTGCTCCTCGTGACGATGCGACTCCTCCATTCGTACAAACAAGAAGTCTGAACGACACGCGATAAGTTAGTGGCATTGCCACAAAATCGTGATACGATACCCACCGGATGCTGATGTGAAAGGGTCGGGGAATGGGTTTATACCGAATTGTGACCGGGCTGCTGTTGGTCGTTGGTCTGTCGATGAACGTTGCCGCGATGGATTCGAACGCGCTTTACGAAAACGCGAAGCCGTCGTTGGGTCTCGTCATTTCGTTGGATGCGGATCGCGTTCCCGTCGAATCGGCGAGCGGTTTTTTCGTGAACGATTCCGGGGCGCTTGTTACGAGCTTGCATGCGTTGGCGGGCGCGTCGTCCGTTCGGGTGAAGGCGTCCGACGGGCGGTTTTACGATGCGACGGGCGTCATCGCGTTCGACGCGGCGCGCAACCTTGTGATCCTCCAAACGTTGGCGAGCGGATTCAAGCCGCTGACGGCAGCCGACGCGCCTTCGGTCGGAACGGAGCTCTTGCCCGTCGGAAGCCCCGACGCCGTTCAGGAAACGTTGGAATCGGCGACGCTGAACTCGTCGGATGGTGAACGGATTACGCTGGTCGGCTCAGTCGGCGCGTGGACGGACGGCGGACCTGTTCTGAACTCGGACGGCAGAGCGGTCGGGATCATCACGAACCCGCCCGTCGCGGGATTGATGCGGACCGATGTCGTGCCGTACCGCGCGATCACGATGCTGTTGTCGAGCGGCAACGCGACGGCGTTGATCCCCATTGAGGAAGTCGCCGGGATCGCCGCACCTCGCACGATTTACACTGGAGCGTCCGACCAACTGCCGGAATACCTCGACCGACCGATCCCAATTCCCTCGTCGCGCGAAACTGGGACGAAAGTGATTGCGATTGTCGGGTTGTTGTTTTTCATCGGATTGGGTGTTGAGGCAACGTCGGGCATCTAGCCGTTCAACATCCTGACCGCGCGACATTTCTCGTCAAAAACTTCATCTTTTTCGACCTCCGCGTTCAACGGAGGTCGCTTCATGTCCGTCTAACTTCATCAAGAATGGGTGATTGCGCGCTTCCATCTGCCGCGTGTTTTTCGCACAATAGCGACCAACTTGGAGGCGCGACGACTGTTGAGGGTAGCGATGATCGATCATGAGACGCCGCGTCGAATTCGGCTGGCACGTTCCATCGCAGCCGCTTGGGCTGGGTTCGGTTCTGCGCTTGTGTTGATGGTCTGTTTCGTTCGGATTGGCGCGACGCAATCCGAACGAGAACTTCGGTTGAGCCTGTCCGACGCGATCACGCTCGCCGTCGAGCAAAACCTGACACTTCGTCAAGCGCGTCTCGACCCCGACATTCGCCAAGCGTTGATCGACGCGCGCAACGACCGATTCAAGCCTGTAATTTCCGTCGGCAGTGG
>JAQBWJ010000512.1 GCA_027625215.1 Candidatus Poribacteria bacterium | reverse complement strand
GGACCCGCCGTACGAGCCGTTCCCGCTCCGGCGCGTCGCGCAGTCCGAAGCGGTGTCTTCCCCAGGCGTCCGTCTCCGCCGATTCGACCCGCACCCCGTGCGCGACGAGAAACGCCGCCAGATAGAGCGAATCCGTGTAGAACCGTCCGTCGCCAGAGCCGAGGAGCGGGATGTGCGTCGGATCAGGCATTGTCGTTTGCGGGGAACCGCACCAATTTCTCCGCCTCTCGACAAAAGGCGGGGTTGAGCTCGAAGCCCAGATAGTCGCGTCCCGTCATCACGCAGGCGAGCGCCGTCGTGCCGGAACCGATGAACGGGTCCAGCACGAGGTCGCCCGGCTCCGTCAACAGACGAATCAGCTCGCAGGCGATTCCCACCGGGAAGATCGCCGTGTGCGTCGCCCCCGGCAGGCACTCGACCGCCGATTCGATCACGTCCCGCTTCATCGGGCGACCGCGAAATCGGCAGACGGCGAAGCCGTGTCGTCGCCACTGCGTCAGTTGACCGCCTTCGGCTTCGCGCGGCGGGCGATGCACCCCGCGTATCTTCATCTTGAATCCGGTGATTTCGCCGTCGCGTGTGTCGCGCAGCGCATCCATCACCGCTTTCCGGGCGAGCCGCTTCTCGGACGAGGCCAGATCGGATCGAGGAATCCGTTCCAGATAGTGTCGCGCGCGGCGTTCCGCGTCGCGGTGTTTTGGTGGGAACGTCGCGGCGGTGGTTGTTCTCATGAAGTCGTCGGGACGATAGACGTAGCGGTCCGACTTGACGAAGTGGAAGAACGGCTCCGTCGTCGAGGTCAGCCGTCGCCGGTGTCCGCGCGGTCGCGCGTTCTTCTTGACCCAGGTGATCTCGTTGACAAGCCTCACGGAACCAATGTCGAGGGCGGCGACGGCGAAGCGGTACGGGATACCGAGCAGTCCGCCGTTTCGGACGACATCGCCGAGGTTGAAGACGACGCTTCCAGTGGGGTGCGTCACTCGAACGCACTCCTTACATATCGCGATCAGTCGGTCCAGGTAGTCCGCAACACGCTTCTCTCTGCCGAGTTCCGCCGCGTCGCCTTCGGGGAGATAGACGCGCTGGCGGTAATACGGCGGCGAGGTGAGCATGAGCCGTACGCTGTCGTCGGGCAGGTCGCGGATGAGACGGAAAGCGTCGCCGCAAAGGATCGTGTTTCGTTTGAGTGGGTTCATGTCGATTGGGATTCGTTCCGTCGTCGCGCCTGCTTCGCTTCGGCGATCGCGCGTCGGCGGATGTCGGGAAACAGGAAGGCGACCGGCGCGCAGAGCACGACCTCCAACTTGATCGCCGTCTCCAACGAGGGCAGCCGTTTGCCGCGTTCGTAGTCGGAGATGTGCGTCGCGGAGCGGTGTCCGAGCAGCCGGGCGACCTCTCGCTGCGTGTACCCCATCTTTTGTCGATGAATCCAAAGTCGGTTGGAATAAGGGGAAACGATTCTCCGTTTCGACGAGGACGACCGCTTTTTGTGGGTTTTGGACACCATGCGTTTCAGAATACCGAAATGAGGTCGCTGGGGAAGTGGGGAAAAGTTCCCGGAGTCGGGAACCTCGAGAATCGAGCGCGTTTTGACAGCACGTGGGCGACGTGCTAAACCGAATCACCATGAGGAGGACGCAAACATCACCACGACAACCGGAATCCGTCAAGGGATGGATTGATTTGACGACGCTCTGGGCGCTTGAAGAGGACTCGCGGCGGCGGGACCGCATTCTGGCGCGCCACAGTCTGATGATGAAGGTCGTCGAGCGGAAGGCGTTGGAGACGTTTTGGCGGGCGGTCACGGACGGACGAGACGATTGGGACACGCACCTGTCCACTGGCGTTGGCTACGATTTGGAACGGTTGGAAATGGAGATCGAGACGGTCTTCGGCGTCCGGGTCGAGTCGCTGTCGAAGCCCAGCGGGATCGCCGCGCTCCACGATGCCGCGCTCGAAGCGTTGGGAAACGCCCGGCGCGCCGTCCGCCATGACGACGACGCCTCGACGCGCCGACAAAGCGCCGACGAACTCCTCAATGCCGCAACCCGGCTTTACGACGGGATCGAAGGACTCTTCGAGGACTCGACGCTTCGCGACTTCATCGACGACGGACTGACGAAAACGGAGACGTGGCTGTCGCGGAACGATGATCGAGACGGCCGGCTTGCCGGGCAGGAAAAGCGTCTCCGATGCGCGGAACAACGCCTGAGCGATGCGCCCGAAACCGGACACTCCGCCGCCTACCCGTAGCGGAACGCATGCGGCGCAACGCGACCGACACCGTCTCCTCCCGCGATCGTCTCCAACCGCTCGGCAATCACACCGAGTCCGTGCCGCCGCGTGACGATGCCCTCCACGATCATCGGTCCCTCATCGCGGTAGACGACGCCTCCGTATTGTCGGTACACCCGGTCCCAGACCGTGACGTTGAGCAGTCCCGTCTCGTCGAAGAGCGTCAGAAAGACGACCCGCCTGCCGGAGAGGGTCGGCGGCTGACGCTTGGCGACCATCACCCCCGCGACCTTCACCCGCGATCCCGATGAGCGATTTTTCGCCTCCTCCGCCGTGACGACGCCGGATTCCCGCAGTTCGTCGCGGTAGAAGTCCAGCGGATGCCACCGGACGCTGAATCCCAACGCGCCGACCTCCAACCGGAACCGCTCGATGTCCGTGAACTCCTCGATGTCCGGCAGACGAAACGCCGCCAACCCCAAGTCGGTCTGACTGCTTTCGTCGAAGCGTTCGATCGAGCCTTCGGAGATCGCCCACATCAGCGGACGGCGCGGACACATCGCATCGAACGCTCCCGCCTGCGCGATTTTGTAGAGTTCGTCGCGTCGGGGACGGACGCGCCGCACGAAGTCGGGAACATCGGCGAAGGGGTCCAACTGCCGCTCCAACACGATCCGTTCGAGGGTCGCTTCCGTCAGCCCGCGCACCGCCCTCCACCCGACCCGAATCTTCATCGGGCGCGACTTGAAGTGTTCCTCGCTCAGATTTACGTCGAGCGGATAGACGCGGATGCCCAGCCGCCGCGCCTCCCCCACCAGCACGTCGCACGCCCAGTGCCCGGCGGGCTGGTTGTCCATCGTCGCCGCGAGCAGTTCCGCCGGATAGTGCGTCGCCAGATACGCCGTCGCGTTGGCATGGTCCGCGAACGCCTCCGCGTGTCCCTGACAGAAGCCGTACCCCTTGTAGCCGTCGAGGACTTCCCACACCTCTTCCAGCCCGTCTTCGGGATACCCGTTTCTGCGACCGCCATCGAAGAAGGTCTCGCGCATCGCGTCGATCCCGTCGGCGA
>JAQBWJ010000511.1 GCA_027625215.1 Candidatus Poribacteria bacterium | reverse complement strand
ACTGCTTGACAAGGAACACGGTATCTCACGTCGGCGATTGTAGTCGCCTCCTCACGATGACAGGTGGTGGGTTGACGCTCAGTGGTTCCGCAGCCATCGACGCGCCTTCGTTATGGCAGATTCCCCTGCGAACGACTGTTCGCGCCGACCACCTTCGGCGATTCGTTTCCAACGGTGAGATTCCCACTGATGAGGTTGAAATCGCTGTCGCCGCTCTCGACGATGCTCAGCGTTTGAGTCGGCGTCCCCTGATCGTCCCCGCAGCGGTTGTTCTGGACGGACGAGTTGCGGAGGTCGTGCAATCGGATGCCGGGGTACCGTCCCGGCTCGCTCTGCGAGTTGCTCAGGAGCAGGTTGCCGATCATCATCTGCTCCTCGCCGCGATTCGCGTCGATGCCGCATCTGCCGTTGTAGGAACAGACGTTGTTGCTGATGATGTCGTGGTGATCGCCGCCGTTCGCCACGCCGCCGATGCCGTTCTCGCCGTTGTGCGAGAACACGTTGTCGCTGCAAACGGAGTGGTGCACGCCCATGCAGAAGTACAGCCCGTCGCCGCCGTTGCCCCTCCCGATGTTGTGCGACCAGATGCTGCGCCCCAAGCCCGTGCCGGGATGGAAACCGTGTCCGACGCAGTTGTGCGCTTGGCAACCCGTCACCTGAACGTCGTACCCGCGTTGAACGCTGAACCCGTCGCTGTTCCAGCCGATGACGGTGCAGTTCGAGAGTCGCACCCGTTCGCACCGAACGATGTGGATCGCCGAGAAGGTGAAGTCCCATCGGCGGGAATCGCCCTCCGGCGCGCGGATGGTCAGGTCGGCGATTTCGAGGTCGGTCTGCGTCTCGCTCCAAAACGCGGGGAACAGCGTCACCGCCTCCGCGTGCAGTTCCACCGACAGAGGGCGGGTCAGCGGTCGATCCAAAATGACGCGCCGCCCCTCGACGCGCACGATGACCGCGTGCGTGCCGTGCCATCCCGCCGTTTTGGAGTCGGTCAACCCGATTCCGTCGCCGACGGAGAACGGTGGCGGCTCGTTGAAAACCACCTCGCCCTCGCCTTGCGGGGCGTCGTGAGCGAGCGTCGCCGCGCGGAGTTGAGGGAGCGTCAAGACCGTCGCAGGACCCTCGCCGACGATGCGGACGTTGCTCGGAACCATCACGGGTTGCCGCAGCCGGTACGTTCCGGCGGGGATGACGACGCGCCCGCCTTCCGACGGCAGTTTCGCAATCGCTTCGGCGATGCCGCAGGTCGGGGAATGCGGGTTGAAATCGGTGGCGGTCGTCGTCATTCGGTGGAGTCCTTTTTTCGTCGTCACCTAATTTGACCGGAAACGTCGGGGGAATCGGGTGCTTCGGGGGACAAGAATATCAGACGACGAGTACCTTCCTCAATCGGTGTTAATCGGACCGATTCCTCACAGTGGTTCGGAATGACTGAGGGGCGGTTTGGCTTGAAGGGACACTCTCATCGGACTATTTGCCAGAACTGAACAGCCCTTCGCCCGTCAGGGGATCAACCTTGATGAAACGACGGGCGGGCGGTATAAGTACGGCGAATCGCGTTTGGGCGCGATGGACTATTGAGGTGTCGCCGGAGTGAGGGGAAGGGGAGGCTCTTGTCGTGAACTCGCTATTGATCGCCGTCGCCGCGTTTTTTGGGTTTATCGTCGCGTACAACACGTACGGCAAGTTCATCGCGCGCAAACTGTTCGGGATCGATCCCTCCCGACGCACGCCCGCTCATGAGTTCTCCGACGGGGTGGACTTCGTGCCGACCCAGCGCGAAGTCCTGTTCGGACACCACTTCACCTCGATTGCGGGCACGGGTCCGATTGTGGGGCCCGCCATTGCGATCATCTGGGGATGGGTCCCCGCGTTGATCTGGGTCGTGTTCGGGTCGATCTTCATCGGCGCGGTGCACGATTTCGGCGCGTTGGTGCTGTCGATCCGCAATCGCGGCGCGAGCATCGGCGACTTGGCGGGCAACATCGTCAACCACCGCGTCAAGATGGCGTTCCTGTTCATCATCCTGATCGCGCTGTTCGTCGTGCTGGCGGTATTCACGCTCGTCATCGCCACCATCTTCAAGATTTATCCGCAATCGGTGTTGGCGGTTTGGGCGGAAATCCCCATCGCGCTCGTCGTCGGTTGGCTCATTTACAAAAAGAACATGCGACTCCTCCCCGTCGGCATCGGCGCGGTGATTGTGATGTACGCCTTCGTCATTCTGGGCGCGTACGTTCCGATCACCCTGCCAGCCTCGTTTATCGGCATGAATCCGGTGATCGTTTGGTCGATCCTGCTGTTCGCCTACGCCTACATCGCGTCCGTGCTGCCCGTCCAGAAACTGCTGCAACCGCGCGACTACATCAACGGGCACGAGCTCTACATCGTCTTGGCGTTGCTGGTGGCGGGGATGCTCGTCGCGCATCCGGTGATGGTCGCGCCCACGTTCAACTTCTCGATGCCGAGCGTCGGTGAAATCGGGATCGTCGGCTACCTGAAAGGGTTGGTGACGACCGGAGGGGTCGGCATCGCGGGCGCGCCGCCGTTGATTCCGTTCGTGTTCATCACGATTGCGTGCGGGGCAATTTCGGGCTTCCACTGCATGGTGTCCTCCGGCACAACGTCCAAACAGTTGGCGACGGAAGAACACGCGCAAAGCATCGGCTACGGGAGCATGTTGGTCGAAGGCGCGTTGGCGACGGTCGTCATCATCGCGTGCGGCGCGGCGTTGGGGATGAAGCCCGGCGCGGACGGCGCGGCGATGGGCGCGGCGGCGTTCACCGAGCATTACTCCTCGTGGGCGACGGCGGGCGGCTTGGCGTCCACGCTCGGCGCGTTCGTGGAAGGTTCCGCGCAACTGCTGATGGCGATTGGGATTCCCGCGACCATCGCCGTGGCGATCATGGGCGTCATGGTCGCCTCGTTCGCCGGGACGACGCTCGACACGGCGACCCGTCTGCAACGCTACATCATCACCGAGATCGCCACCGACCTGAACATCAAGCCGTTGCAGGGGCGATACGCGGCGACCGCGCTGGCGGTCGGTTCGGCGGCGATTTTGTCGTTCCAGAAGGGCGGCACGGGCGGGATGTCGCTATGGCCCCTGTTCGGCACGGCGAATCAGTTGATGGGCGCGTTGGCGTTGCTGGTAATTTCCGTGTGGCTGGCGAAACAGCGTCGTCCGACGCTCTACACGCTCGTGCCGATGGTCTTCATGATGGCGATGAGCGGGTGGGCGTTGGTCGCCGGATTGATGGGGTACTTCGCAAACGCCCAGTGGCATCTCGTCATCATCGGCGGG
>JAQBWJ010000510.1 GCA_027625215.1 Candidatus Poribacteria bacterium | reverse complement strand
TCGCCCAGCCGTACCCCACCGCATAGCCGACCGGATAGAGGGGCCACCACATAAACGTCCGTTTGAGAAACGCGAGCGCAAACGTGAAGACGAAACCGAATGAGACGCGCTGAATGTCGAGAATGTCGGGCGAACGCGGGTTGTTGATCCAACTCGCCAACCGCCCGAATTCGCCGACGCCCCACACGGAAAACTGATGTTCGTGATAGAGAACGATGTGCGCCCCAATCGACAAAAACGCCCCGACAACCCCCGCCAGCATCATCGCCCAGATGAGCCGTTTTTCTCGAATCCCAAGCGTTTGACCGATCTTGAAACCTTCCATCTGATGCGGCATCGGGTGGCATCTGTAGCCGTACGCCATCCATGCGTTGAGCGTCGTGAGCGAAAGGTTGCGGCTGCCAAGCGGCCGCGTACCGACGAAGATGGTCAGTAAGTTGTCGGGGTGAAAACCGTGCAGTTCGTGTGTCGGGGGTCCCAGTTCGGCGCGCATCCGCGTCATCGCAATACAGAACAGGAAGTACATCCCGAAGTAGGCGGTCGCCATCCACATCGACATGCCCGCCGCTTTCCAGAACAGCAACACGAACGCGCCGCCAACCATCGCCCCGAAGACGGCTAATTTGTAGATGGGGTCGCGTTGTTCAGAGTCCCGCGCCGTCCTGCCGAACACGCCGCCTACCACGCTCGCTATTTGTCGGCGACTCGTCCACAACGCGATCATGCCGATGGCGAGCCACGAGCCTGAGCGGAAATCGCCTGCCCACCCGTCGCCGTTCGGTAGTCCCATTGCGGCGAACGTGACAAACTGTGCCTTCCACAACAGATAGAAAAACCATAACGAGAACGACAGGTCGAGCGGCATCAGGTATCCCAAACCAATCGCGAACGCATAGACGTAGATGCTCAACCCTCCCATCGCGTTCCAGGGTTTTTCGGTAAAGAACGAACCCAACTGGTACTTCATCTCGAAAAATGGGATTGCCGGATAGAGACGATTCAACCCCGCCATCAGTTCGATCCCGAACGCAATCGCAAAGCCAACCCACATCAACCGCGCCGAGAAAAACGCTTTGGAGTCGCCGAGCAACTCAATCGGCATCTGGGCGATGGGGTAGTTCAGTTTTTCATGTTCCGTCCACTGTTTTCGCAGCACGATGTTGATGCAGAGCATCACGAACAACAGGACGCTCACGAAGATCGACCACGCAAAAAACGGTTTTGCCCACGCTGCGATGTGCCGCGCCGTCCAGAAGGTCGTTTCGTCATCGCTTTCGTAATAGGCTTCGAGCGCGGTAAGGTCGGAGACGGTGAGCCAGTCGGGGAAGTAATGGTGGAACAGTTCCGACCACTCGTTCTCCGGCGTCGCAAACCAAAAGCCGTTCGCCATCATCGGTACGAGTTGACGGATGACATCGTGCCCCGCCAGCGCGGTCGCTACGGAGATCATGATGTAGACGGACGCCAACTCCTGCGTCGTCAGAGCCGCTTTTGGGAAGGAACGTTTGACGCCGAGATTGACAAGTGTCAGAAAGAACAGCGTGAACAGCACCGTCGGGAAGAACGAAAAATCGGTCAGTTCGTAAACGACCCGATTTTCCGCCGCGACGATCCAATAGATGTTGAGCGCGGTCAGAACAATGCCGAGCACGAGGACGCGAAAAAAGTATCGCGAAAACGAAGTCGTGTCGGCGGCATCCGCCGTCTTTTTCGGATGGGTCGTATTCATGAAGCCGAGTCTGTTTTCGATCCTTCCCACCGGAGTATAGCGGAACCTCGTCATTGCGTCGAGTCTGAAACCGGGATTTGGGCGGATGATCGGCGTCGGTGGTCGCGGAAGTTGACGCAAAGCGGCTGCGATGCTACATCCTTCATCGTGACGTATAAGATGGAGAGGAACCCGCACGATGAAGATTCGCGTCGCAGGAGCCCAACTTCCGATCACCGAAGATATCGGATCGAACCTTGCCGCGATCCGGCGCGCAATCGACTATGCGGCGTCCGAGAACGCGGACATATTGTTGACGCCGGAAGGGTCGTTGAGCGGATACACCTATAAGTTCGACAAGACGAAGGCGTCCGCCGCATTGACGGAAGTGCGCGAATTGGCGAAAGTGGCAGGGATCGGACTCGCGCTCGGCACATGCTTCGTCGAACCCGAAGACGAAAAGTGCTACAACCAGATTCGTTTTTATCAGCCGGACGGTGATTATCTAGGCTTTCACAGCAAAACGCTGACGTGTGGCTCGCTCACCGATCCGCCAAAAGGCGAGATCAACCACTACGCGATCAGTCCGTTGAGGACGTTCGACTATCGCGGAATCCCAGTCGCCGGACTGATCTGCAACGATCTATGGGCGAACCCGGAGTGCACTCCGATTCCCGATCCGCATTTGACCCACAAACTCTACAAAATGGGCGCGCGCATCATTTTCCACGCGATCAACGGCGGGCGAGACGGCAGCGAGCGGTCGGTTATCGCGTGGCAGTACCACGAATCGAACTTGCGGATGCGAGCGCGAGCCAGCGGGTTGTGGATCATACCTGTCGATAACTGTCACCCGACGCACATCCCCTGTTCGTGTCCGTCCGGCGTCATCAACCCGTCGGGGGACTGGGCGGTAAAAGTCGATCCTCTCGGCGAACAGTATTTCGCGCATACGATCCAATTGGACGCCTAAGTCTTCAAGTCTATGGCTCTCGCTTATCATGGCACATGACCGAAAAGAGAGGGTAGGCACGCGCCGCGAAACAATGTAGAATGTCGTACGGCATGATGGAGTCGCCGCTCCCATCTCGCCGTTCGCACTCGTTCACGGACTCGATTATCGGTTTTTGAAACGTCGGACGCGCCGTCGCCCGCGCGTCAAACCCGCGCATTTATCGGGAGTCGCACTCGTGAGGCTATCTCTTCCTCGACGCACCGGATGGGTGTACGCAACCCTAATCGCTCTGATCGTTGCGGCATCGACCGCGAACGCCGCCCCTCAACTCCGTCTCGATACAGACGTGCCGCTACTCGACGTGGGCGCCGAGACGGTCGTGCGGCTGCAGGTCAGCGGCGCCGAGTCGTTGTTCGGCGCGTCGATGAAGGTGGTCTATGACAGCGCGCGATTACAGTTTTTGTCGTCGGAAGTCGGCGATCTATTTCTGTTCGGCGCGCAGTTCCCGCCGTTGGTGACGGTGGCGGAGAACGGCAACACGCTTGCCGTCTCCACAAGCCGCAACATCGGCGACGTGTCCGTTTCGCGCGACGGAGTGCTTGTCGAACTCCGTTTTCGCGCACTCACAACGGGGATCGCCAACATCAGTATCA
>JAQBWJ010000509.1 GCA_027625215.1 Candidatus Poribacteria bacterium | reverse complement strand
CCCACCATCGACCAACTTGCGTCGGAAGGCGTGCTGTTCGAGGAGATGGTCTGCTCGGCGATCCCAACCCACCCGTCATTCACGACGCTCTACACGGGACAACACCCGATGACGCACGGTATCGTCGCGCACATGGGCGACGCGGTGTTGGATCGGAAGACGCCGCTGCTCGCGCAGATTCTGTTGAGGGCGGGCTGGACGACCTGCGCCATCGACAATCTCGGCTCGATGAAGCCCTGGTTTCATACGGGGTACGAGTTCTACATCGACCCGTCGCGCCGCCGCAGTCTCGGATTGGCGGTGACGTGCGAGGAGCAGAACGTCCGCGCCATCGACTTCCTCAAGCATTTCGGAGACGAGCAGTTCTTCTTGTTCGTCCACTATTGGGACCCGCACACGCCGTACCTTCCACCCGACAAGTTTCGCAAGATGTTCTACGACGGCGACACCAAATCGGCGACCGACCCGTCGAACCGCTCGCTGGAGGGCTTGTGGAAGCACCCGCTCGGCAAGGCGTGGCGCGACACCTGGTTCAAGGCGCTCGGCGGCAACATCACCGACTCCGACTACGTGGACGGACTCTACGACGCGAGCATCCGCTACAATGACGACGGGATCGCCGCGCTACTGCAAGCCCTCGATGATACGGGACAGGCGGACGATACGCTCGTCGTGTTCATGGGCGATCACGGTGAATGTCTCGCAGGGGAACACGGCATTTGGTACGACCATCACGGTCTGTATGAAGAGAACACCCATGTCCCCTTCATCCTGCGCTACCCGAACCGTCTCCCGGCGAACGTCCGCGTCGCCGACACGGTGCGTTCCATCGACATCGCCCCGACGATCTTGGATTTGGCGGAAGTTGCTGTCCCCGACACGATGGATGGACAGCCGCTCACACCGCTCATCGACAAGACGACGGATGAGAAAGGCTACACGCCGACAACGCGCGTCATCACGTCGGAGTGCACATGGCAGGCGAAATGGTCGCTCCGCACGCCGACGCACAAGTTTATCCGAGCCCGCTCCATCGACTTCTACGACTCGCCCGAACGCGAACTGTACGACCGCCGCGCCGACCCGAACGAGCTCTCAAACATTGCCGAATCGA
This sequence comes from Candidatus Poribacteria bacterium, assembly GCA_027625215.1. Classification (GTDB taxonomy): domain Bacteria; phylum Poribacteria; class WGA-4E; genus JAQBWJ01. Next base: position 2,203 of record JAQBWJ010000509.1, on the reverse strand, counting down.
ACGCCGACACCGCCGCCGAACTCGAAGCGGAACTGGAAGGATGGATCGCGTCGGAAGTGTCGCGGTTGGGACGGACAGGCGATCCTGTCACTGAACAGGGGCGAGAGAAATTCGCGGAACGATGGGGTAAAACGTCCTGAACGACGAAGTCGTGGTATGATTTTGCGCGAGTGAGGTTCATTGATTGGGACGTCGCGTCGTCCGAACGATCCCATCGGAAGGACTCGACATGAACGATCCCATCGCCGTCCGACCGCTTCCCAAATCCGTCATCGTGACGGGCGCGGCGGGCTTCATCGGCTCTCATTTGACAGAACGGCTGCTTGTCGAAGGCGTCCGCGTCGTCGCCATCGACAACTTCGACCCTTACTACCCCCGTTCCCGCAAAGAGGCGAATCTAGCCTCTGCGCTCAGGCATCCCAACCTAACGTTCCACGAACTCGACATCCGCGACAAAGACGCGCTCCGGCAGGCGTTTCAATCGTCGGGATCGGAAACGGTCTTCCACTTAGCCGCGCGACCCGGCGTCCGCTCGTCTGTCAACGACGTGGACGACTACGCCTCGCTGAACTTCACGGGAACGGTAAACGTCTTCGAAGCGATGCGCGAGTGTCGCATGACGCAGTTCGTATTTGGCGCGTCGTCCTCAGTCTACGGCGATTCGCCCGTTCCCTTCCGCGAAGACGCCGCCGCCGACCGCCCCTTGCAACCCTACGCCGCAACGAAACGCGCTTGCGAGATGCTCGCCTACACCTACTCGCACCTGTTCGGCATCAACGCGACTTGCACTCGGTTTTTCACGGCATATGGGCCCCGTCTTCGCCCCGACTTGGCGTTGCATAAGTTCGCCAACCTCATATGGACGGAACAGGAACTCACCATCTTCGGCGACGGCAGCGCTCAACGCGATTTCACCTATATCTCCGATATCGTGGATGGGCTGATCGCGTCGATCCAACGTCCGTTCGCCTACGAGATCATCAACTTGGGAAACTCGAACACGATTACCGTCAAGGCGATGATCGACGCGCTCGAGATGCGCTTAGGGAAAACCGCCAAGCGCGTCTACCTACCGCCCAACCCAAGCGACATGGACGTGACGTACGCCGACATCTCAAAAGCGAAACGCCTCCTCGGTTACCAGCCGAAAGTGCCGTTCGAGGAGGGCGTCCGTCGTTTCGTCGAATGGTTCAAGGAAGTGAACGCGCCTGTATGAATACGAAGAAGCGGGCACGTTAAACAGAGGACAAGTCGCCTCATCCCCCGTAGATCAAAAACAGTCGACGTTTACCGACCCGCTTTCAACGCGCCCCAAACCGACGCCATCTTGCCGGATGGGTCCACCGAAAACGGCGTGTCGTCGAATGTCATCGTCCCGAACTGAAAGGCGTTCTTCGACGCGCCGATACCTGACGACCATTCCAGCCACCCGAGTCGGTCCGCGCCGTCGTTGGCGTTGACCATATCCGAGTACCCGATCTTCGCTTTCGGGTTTTTGAGGATGTACTCGCTCAACGGTTGTTTCGTCATGTGGGCGATCAGGACGACCTGCGTTTCGTAGTAGGTCTTTTTCTTCGCGTCGTCCCGTACGATCTGGATATCGGTGAATTCAATGTTCGCGGGGCTTGACCATGCCGTCATGATCACCTTGCCGCCTTGAAGCGCGTACCCCCACTCGATGTCGTCGGCAGCGGCAGGCGCTCCGTCGTAGTCGAGGTCGACGCGGTGTTGAGGGGAGTCGCCCTTCCACAGGTCGCCCGCCGCCGGAACGACCGCCACCGGAACGGCGTGGGTGGCGTCGTCCACCTCAATCGCCGTGTAGAGGTACTCGTCGTCCCACAGGACGGCGGATTTTGCCGCGAACCCGTTGGGTTTCGCCCCGCCCGCGTATACGTCCATCTCCTGCCAGTCGGCGGCGATCCACATGGGATCAGTCAAATCGCCGTCAACATCGGGTGTTCCGCGACGCGCCACCCGGTTGTAATCATCGTTCGCAGCAACCGCAGACCCGACAACGAACAGCATCCCAACCGCAAGCGTCACGAAGCGAGATCCATATTTCATCTGAACCGCCCTCCTAATCCGAATTGGTGTGTCACGTCACGTCACCATGATTATGGCGAACCGACGTGACACGCGCAACGGATAAGGAAGCCAATCTCAGATCAGCCGAGCACGCCGATGCTCCGCAGATACCGCACCG
>JAQBWJ010000508.1 GCA_027625215.1 Candidatus Poribacteria bacterium | reverse complement strand
GCCGAAATGGCGGAACGGTACCCGCAATATTGGGCGGAGGCGTCGGAAGAGGACACGAGCACGAACCGTTTCGAGAAGCAGTTCATGGAACTGAAACTCGAACGCGCCGGGCTTTATCTGAAACCGCCGCCGAGATACTTCAAGATATTCGACGCGCGCGGAGGCGAGGAGTACCGCCAGCGTGTCGCGTCCTTCGACCGGATCAGCCTCGCCGCGTTGGTCGTCAATTTCCTCGACGTGCTGACGCATGAGCGCTCCCAGTCGGAAGTGCTGCAACAGATCGCGCCGGACGAGCGGGCGTTCTGTTCGCTGATGGAATCTTGGTTCCGCAACTCCGACCTTCTTGAGATCTTCAAGATCATGGCGGAACGGAACGCCGTCGTCGTGCTGACGACGGATCACGGGTCGATTTTATGCAATCGCGCCAGCAAAGCGTACGGCAACCGCGACACGTCCACGAGCCTGCGCTTCAAGGTCGGCGAACGCATCAACGGAACGGAAGGCGAAGCGGTTCAGGTTGATGATCCGGCGCAATTTCAGTTGCCGGACGACTTCGCCGGAAAGAACTATCTGATCGCCAAAGAGGACTATTACTTCGTTTACCCCACTGAGTTCCACGCCTATAGACGGCAGTTGAAAGGCGGATTTCAGCACGGTGGTATCTCAATGCACGAACTTCTCGTCCCCTGCATCACGATGCGCGGGAGATGACTCGACCAAAACATTTTCACCACGCGCGACGGACAACCGCGAACACTCATCCGACGCGCAGACCGATTGACTTGATATACGGTTCGCAACATTGCTACGCACCGCGAACGGCTCCCGCAACTTTACGGCGGCAGTTCTGTTTGACCGATTTCTGACCGATACGACCGCTCCGAACACCGCGCGGATTCACCGATTAATCGCGCTTCGACTCGGAGACGTTTCGACACAGAGAATAGGGTTATGAATCGCATCGACGCGCATCCCAACGTTCAAAACGCCCCGCCCTGCGGACGGTCGCCCGATGACCGCCACGCGGGACGGCGACTGCGTTGGTCGCGCTCATACCGCACCCGATATCGACCCGGTGCTTGCCGCGTCTGCGGTCTTGTCGGGGTCTGCTGTACCGGGTCTGAGATGAGTTGACCTAAAACGACGCAGCGCGGACCGCGATTCCGTTCAGAAAAACCGCCGTCAAAGCCGGGCGCCGACTCGCCGCGAAAGGGGCTTTTGATGGCACGCGAGATCGTCGTTTCCGAAGACGAATACGAAGTAAGGGTCGCCTTACTCGAAGACGGCAGAACCGTCGAACTATTCCACGAACGCAAGGACGTTGAGCAGATTCTCGGCAATGTCTACAAGGGGCGCGTCAGCAGCGTCCTGCCGGGAATGCAAGCCGCGTTCATCGACATCGGCACGGAGAAAAACGCCTTTCTCCACGTGTCCGACCTCCAAACGAACGTCAACGAGTTCGGCGAAACGGAGCACAACGGCGATGCCGGTGGGCGCGACTCCGGTCGAGGCGGTGGACGCGGTCGTCGTGATCGCCCTCCGATTGAAGCCGTCCTGAAAAAAGGTCAGGAAATCCTTGTCCAGATCGACAAAGAACCGATTGGGACGAAAGGTCCGCGCGTTACCGGCTACATCACGATTCCGGGACGCTACCTCGTTTATGTTCCCACGACGCGCAATCTCGGCATCTCCCGCCGAATCGAAAATGAAAAAGAACGCGCCCGACTGCGTGAGATCATCTCGAAAGCCCTGCCGGACGCGGGAGGGTTCATCCTACGCACCGCCTGTTCCGGTCGAGACGCGGACGAGATCATCCCGGAAATCAAGTTCCTCCAAAAAACGATGGAGGAGATGAACACGAAGGCGCAACGGATGCGCGCTCCGGCGTTGGTCTACGAGGATTTGGGTCTTGTCTTCCGCATCATCCGCGACACGTTCACGGACGATATCGACCGCCTCGTGATCGAAGGCAAACAACTGTACGACCAAGTGGAGCGGTTCCTGGACGACTCGCTGCCGTTTTTGCGAAAGAAAGTCCACCTCTACAACCGCGACGCGCCCGCGTTCGAGCACTACGGCATCGAACAGGAGATCAAGAAGGCGATTGGGCGGCGCATTTGGTTGAAGTCGGGCGGACACATCGTCATCGACCAGACGGAAGCGCTCGTGGCGATTGACGTCAATACAGGCAAATTCGTCGGGAACGCGAACCACGAAGAGACGATCTACAAGAACAACTTGGAAGCGGCGGTCGAGATCGCGCGCCAAATCCGACTGCGCGACTTGGGCGGCATCATCGTCCTCGACTTCATAGACATGGAGAACCCGACGAACCGACGTCACGTTCTCCAAACACTTGAACGCGAGATCAAGAAAGACCGCGCCCGCACGAACATCTTGCAGTTCACCGAACTCGGCATCATCGAAATGACGCGGCAGCGGACGAAGGAAAGTCTGCGGTCGATGTTCTGCACAACCTGCCCGTACTGCAACGGCGCGGGAACGGTGTTGTCGTCGGAATCCGTGTCGATCCAGATTTTGCGCGCGTTGAGCCACGTTGCCAAGAAGAACCCCTCGCGCAAGGGTTACCGCCTCGTCGTGAGCGACATCATTGCGATGCGGCTTCATCAGGAAGACCGCAACAAACTCCGCAAACTGACGACGCTGCTAAAGACCCGCGTCGAGGTGGACGCCGACCCCGACATTCATATGGAAGACTTCCGCATCTTCGAACTCCCCCGCAACCGCGAACTGTTCGTCAGCGGCACGTAAGCATATCGGAACAGACACTCCCCTCTCCCTCCGATAGGAGAGGGGTTAGGGTTGAACGAGCGAACGGACAATCGCCGAACAGCACGCCGGAGAAATCGTTGTCGAAGTTACGAATCGCCGTCATCGGATCGGGCGGGATGGGACAACGCCACGCGCAACTCATCGCCGGACGCGATGACGCCGAACTGGTCGCCGTCGCGTCTCGCAACGAGGCGTCGGGTCGAACCGTCGCCCAAGCGCGCGGCGTCCCGTACCTCAACGACTGGCGCGACGCGAACACCCGCGACGACATCGACGGTGTGATCGTCGCCACCCACAACGACTCTCACGGCGAAATCATCCTCGACGCGCTGGAACACGGCAAACACGTTCTGACCGAGTACCCGCTTGCAAGAACCATCGAGGAAGGCGAACGCGCCGTCGCCATCGCCAAATCGACGGGCAAGACGCTGAGGATCACGCACGGCGAAACGATCTCCGGCACGCACGCCGCGTTGAAGCGCATTGCCGCCGAGTCGGGCGGGTTGCTTCTTGCGTCGTTTTCGC
>JAQBWJ010000507.1 GCA_027625215.1 Candidatus Poribacteria bacterium | reverse complement strand
CAGGACTGGGAATACCACGCCTGCCCGATGGACGGACCCGACCTGTTCTCCGACGGCGACGCGCTCCACATCGCCTGGCGCAGCAAGGACGATGTCTACTCCTCCGCATGGATGGGCGACTACATGGCGGGCGCCCTTACCCCCATGAGCGAGAAGAAGGATTCTCGTGTTTATCCGCTCGTCATGTCGAATGCGGGGGGAGATCGGGTGTTCGTATGGGTTGAGGGGAACGAGGTGCGGTATGAAAACGTCTCTCGGACGGGTCACGCGCTGCATGGACCCATTGGCGCGGCTCCGTATCGGTCGCGCCCGGCGGGTTTCGTCGCGCCGGACGGAACGTTCCTCATCGTGACGGATGGCGTAACAGAAGGCTACTGAAATCAACCGTAGGGGCGACCGCCGGCATTGGTGTCAACTTAAGGAAGTTGGTAACATCGGACATCTCATCGCTTGTGGAGGTGTCCGATGGCAACATCCCGAAAGAAAGTCCGTTCCAAGTGCCGCCCGCGTGTGGCAACCAATCCGGGTCTACGGCGTCGGACTCAGGTTCCGGCGCCCTCCTGCGAAGCCATCGAACAGGAGTTACGCAGCCTCCTTGTTCCCAATACCCTCGTTCCGCGCAAAGACCCGTCACGGAAAGGTCTTTTCCGAGAACGCATTCTGACTCTCCCCACAATGGTCGCTCTCGTGGTGAGTCTGGTCTGGCGAGGATTCGCCTCCTTGAGCGATTTGCTCCGGCTCTTGGAGACCGAAGACCTCTTGTGGGTCAAAGCCGTCAAGGTCTCCAAGCAGGCGCTTTCCAAGCGTCTGGCGCGGCTTCCGGCGTCTCTGTTCTTCCGCGTCTTGGAGGAGGTCTTGAAAACGATTCGAGCCAAACAGGAGACCCCGGCTCCTCCTCGACCCTTTTCCGCGGTCTGGATGGCGGACGGCTCCACACTGGAAGCCCTCAAGAAGCGTCTGAAGGACACTCTCGAAGAGACCCCGGTGTTAGGCGGAAAGGCGTTGATGGTCGTAGAGGCAGACACGCATACGCCCGTCACGGTGTTCTACACGCCGGAGGCTCAGGCGAACGACAAGACTTTTACCGACCCACTTCTGGCGCAACTCCCCAAAGAAGGGTTGCTGATCTTCGATATGGGCTTTTTCAGTTTCCCCTTCTTTGACGGCTTCACGGACGAGGAGAAATTCTTCGCGACTCGCATGCGCGAAAAAACGGCTTACGAAGTCCTCCGCGTCTTTCAGGCGACTCCTTATGTGACCGACGCCTGGATTCGGATGGGACTCTATCGCTCCAATCCGTGTCGGCATCCGGTGCGATTGGTGGAAGTCCGCTGGAACGGCACGACCTTCCGATATCTGACCAACGTGCTGGACCCGGAACGCCTCTCCGCGCAAGAGGTCTGTGAACTCTATCGCCGACGCTGGCGCATTGAAGATGCCTTTCTCCTGACGAAACGGTTGCTGGGACTGGCGTATCTCTGGGTCGGCAACAGCAACGGCATCCAAGTGCAACTGGTGGCAACGCTCATCTTCTACGCCGTTCTCAACCACCTGACGCAACAGGTCGCGGTCGCCCTCTCGTTGCCGTTGGAACGTATCTCCGTCGAGATGGGCTTTCGCGGACTCTATTTCTACCATCGCGCCGAACAACGGAAACAAGCGACCGAAGTCGTGACTTACATGGCAGAGAACGCTCGGATGTTGGGGGTCGTCAAGGCAATTCGCAAACGCCACCGAGAGAAAAACGAGCAACAACAACTCATTTGGGGCTTAAGTTGACACCAATGCCGGCGGTCGCCCCTACGTTGTGTACGAATTACGACAGAGCGCCGCGTTGTTGGAGAAGTGTGATCAACCGTTCCACCTTGCGCTCCAACTCAACGATCCGCTCGGCGTTCAGCGTCTTCGCCACGTCTGAGATGCTCAGGAACCGCTCGTTCATGATGCGCTGTCGTTCCATCGCAAACCGGATCGAATGCATCAGCAGGTAGGCATTCACATGCGTCTTGATGAGGTAGTCCTGCGCCCCTTCCTCGACGGCGCGGGCGATGGTGGACTCGTCTTCCAACCCGCTCATCACGATGATAGGGACGGTCGGCGCGGCTGCGTATACGGTCGCCACCGTCTCGGCGCCGGAGCAGTCCGGCAGCAACAGGTCAAGCAGCACGACATCGACGCGGTTCCGCTCCAGGTACTCCACCGCCTCCCGCGCCCGTTCGACATGGATCACATCGGCGGGCGGTCCGTCCGCTTCGACTAGGTGTTCGCGGATGATGCGCGCGTCGGCGGCGTTGTCTTCCACAAGCAAGATTCGGATGACGGCGATATTCATAATGGGATGAGTCCGATACGATCAATCAAGAGGAATGTTGTCTTCCGCCAATTCGAGGGGACACCTCTCAATGCGACGGCAGCGTTGCCGTCGAAAGCCAGAAATCGCACAGCGAGGCGACCGTCTCGATAAACCGCGCCAAATCCACGGGTTTGACGATGTAACTGTTCGCGCCCAGCCGGTACGCTTGCCGCACGTCCTTTTCGGCTCCCGACGTGGAGAGGATGATAACCGGAAACCGTCGTAGCAACTTGTCCGATTTGATCTCCTGCAACACTTCCCAGCCGGTTTTTTGCGGCATATTCAAGTCGAGGAGGATCATGTCGGGCAGTTGTTGCGATGCGTAGGGATCATCCTGCCGCAACATCGCCAACGCTTCGTACCCGTTGTCGGCGACGAGCAGTTCATGGCGAAACCCGGCTTCCTTCAACGCTTCCTGCGTCAGCCGAACGTCCGCCTTGTTGTCCTCGACCAATAGTATGCGCGCCGCGCGCGTCAGGGCTGCCGCCACGATAGATGTGTACCCTTATCTACGGGGATAGTAAAGTAGAATGTCGCGCCGTCGCCGACATCCTCGCCGACCCAGATGCGTCCGCCATGCCGTTCCGCGATGCGTTTGCACACGGACAGTCCGATGCCGATGCCGGGATAGTCCTGTTCCGAGTGGAGCCGTTGGAAGATCGAAAAAATGCGGTCGGAATGTCTAGGATCGACGCCGATCCCGTTGTCCGAGACGCAGAAACGGTGAAAACCGTCCTCGATGTCCGCGTCGATGCGGACGACGGGCGGCGCATCCTGTCGGAACTTGACAGCATTCTCAATCAGATTTTGGAACAACTGTGCGAGTTGGCTTCGGTCGGCGGTCAACGTCGGAAGGTCGCCGTATTCGACGCGCGCTCCGTTCTCTTGAAGCATGGTGTGCAGGTTGCCGCACGCCGTTTCGACCGCCTTCGTCGCGGAGGTCTTCGTGAACGCGCCGCCCCGCGTCTCCACCCGCG
>JAQBWJ010000506.1 GCA_027625215.1 Candidatus Poribacteria bacterium | reverse complement strand
CATCGAGATCATCGCGCGTCCTCCGGGCAAACGTCCGCAGAGCATCTCGATGCTGTCGGGGGGAGAGCGGTCGTTGGTAGCGATTGCGCTGCTGTTCGCCGTGTTCGAGATTCGCCCCTCGCCGTTCTGCGTGCTGGACGAGGTAGACGCCGCGCTCGACGAAGCGAACGTGTTGCGGTTCTCCAAACTGATTCAAGACTACGCCGAGCGGACGCAGTTCCTCGTCATCACCCACAACAAGCGGACGATGGAGAAGGCGGACCTGCTCTACGGGGTGACGATGGAGAAGGCGGGCGTGTCGAAGATCGTGTCGGTGAAGTTCGGGGATTGATCCCGCTGCGACAAGAGCAACTTGCTTAACGGTACATTTACGGTCAAACTATTTATAGGTTTGTGAAGTAGGAGGCAGTGATGTCCGAGCAATCCCAAATCACGCAACAGACGCCACGCCAACTCCGTGACGAAGACTTTTATGTCCCTCAATCGGAGTTCGGGAAACGCTTGTGGGAGATTCGGCAGCGGATCGTACGCACAAGGGACCATCTGTTGACGTTGGAAGAGATTGAGCGTGAAGTCGCAGCACGACGTGGTGAACGTCGTTCAACGTCACAATGAAGCGTTCTTATGCGGATTCGGGCGTATTGATTGCCGCTGCAACGGCGGATCCTGAAACAGCATCCAATGCGTTGCGAATCTTGGACGACACGGATCGAGAGTTTGCTTCCAGTGTTTTCGTCCGTCTCGAAGTCCTACCAAATGCGATTTTCTTCCAACGCGACGATGAACGCGATTATTACGAACTGTTCTTCAATCGCGTCGATTACTGGGCGCACCCCGACGATTCGATATTGGAAATCGCATACCAAGAAGCCTGTCAGCACGGGATGACCGCAATCGACGCGCTGCATGTTGTCTGTGCCGCGTCGATCCATGCCGACGAAATCATCACGACCGAAAAACCGACCAAGCCGATTCATCGCACCCGTCGCGTACATGTCGTTACGATCCATCCTGTGCTGTAAGAGATAATCCGATGCCGAACGACACCGCCACCCACTATCCCTGGTACGCCCGCGCGCGCTATCGCTTCGTCCGCGCCTCCAAAGATGCGTGGGCGATCTTCGACCGCCGCGTCAAGATCAGCCGTGTGACGGAACACGTCTACGTCGGCGGGCGATTGACGCCACAGCGGATCGCCTACCTCCGCGACGAAGGTGTCCGCGCGATGGTCAGCCTGCAAGAAGAAGCGCTCGACCCGACGGACGACCTCGACGCCCACCTGTGGCTCCCCAGCCACGACGGTCGCCCGCCGCGCGAGGAACAGTTGAGGCTCGGCGCGGAGTTTGTCGCGACGCAAGTGGCGTTGGGGCGGAAGGTGTACGTCCACTGTCACGCAGGGGTGGGGCGCGCGCCGACGCTCGCGGCAGTCTACCTCGTCTCGACCGGGATGCCGCCTGAGGACGCGCTGCGGCTCATCAAAGAGAAGCGCCCCTGGATTCGGATGAATCGGGGGCAGGTTGGAGCCGTGTACGCCAGCGCGGAATAGATGGTTAGCGTCCGCGAAGTGCGGCTAGAAACTCTTCATCAGACACATCTGCCGTTCGGAGCAACCCTTTGAGCAGTCCCGGCTTGATATCTTGGCGTGGATGATTCGGAATGGAAAGCACGGAGGGATTACCTTCCTTGTGGAAGATCAAGTGAGAGCCCGTTGTACGGGTATGAACCCACCCAAGCCGTTCAAACGCGCGAACGACCAAGCGTGCCCGAAGCACGGGCAGCAATGGAGGCATGGACATTCACCTGAACTTGTCGCGTAACGCGGGGCGGAGTCGGGTCGAAGGGGTACATTCCATGCTCGGCGCGGACTTCAAGGCAACCGAGTATCGCGTCCTTGATATTCTCCAACGCTTCGCTTTCGGTTTCACCCTGAGTCATGCAGCCGGGCAGCGTCGGGACTTCGGCGATGAAACCGCCAGCCTCGTCGTCGGGCGTTAGAATGACATCAAAGGTCAGTTCCGCCATCGTTGGGCTCCCTGTTTGAAATCGTTGTGTTCCCACAATATAGGGCGAAGCCGTCTAGGAGGCAAACCGACCGCGTGGTTGCTCCCGCTTGGCGATCCTTTGTATCTTAGGTGGAAAAGGTCAACGATACGCTCTCGCCGACTGCGCCCCGACACACCCCACGTTAGGATACCCCTCATCATGGCGGACGTGCGCCTGTTCGACCAACAACAACGCGAAGTCCGCACCTCGCTGACGGGGTACGCCCTCCTCCGCGACCCGATGCTCAACAAAGGCACCGCCTTCACCGCCGAAGAACGCGAGACATTCGCCCTTGAGGGGCTGCTCCCAACGTCCATCGCGTCGATGGAGGGACAGTTGAAGCGCGTCCGCTCCAACTACGACCGTTACAAGAACGACCTCGACCGATACGTCTTCCTCCGCTCGCTGCAAGACCGCAACGAGACGCTCTTTTACGCCTTCGTGCTGCGGCATTTGGAGGAGATGGCGCCGATTGTTTACACCCCCACCGTCGGCGACGCCGTACGCAAATTCAGCCAGATATGGCGTCGCGCGCGCGGACTCCACCTGAACGCCGAGAACATCGACCGACTCGAAACGATCCTCAAAAACTACCCCGGTCACGAGTCGATCCGCCTCATCGTCGCAACGGACAGCGAGGGCATCTTGGGTATTGGCGATCAGGGGTTGGGCGGACTCGGCATCCCCATCGGCAAACTGTCGCTGTACGTGCTCGGCGCGGGGATTCACCCCTCCCAATGCCTGCCCATCGTGCTCGACGTGGGGACGAACAACCGCGCGCATCTAAACGACCCCGCCTATCTCGGCTGGCGGCACGAGCGGCTTCCCGACGACGAGTACTTCGGGTTGATGGAGAAGTTCGTCGCCGCGTTGAACCGTTGTCTGCCGGGCGCGCTCCTTCAGTGGGAAGATTTCAGCAAACAGAACGCCTTCACCCTGCTCGACACCTACCGCCCTCAAATCCTCTCCTTCAACGACGACATTCAGGGCACTGGAGCCGTCACGCTCGGCGGGACGCTCGCCGCGCTGAAACTGATCGGCGCGGAGATGAACCAGCAGCGGTTTGTCATTCACGGCGCGGGCGCGGGTGGGATCGGCGTCGCGCGGCGGCTGATGGCGGGACTCGTGCGCGGCGGACTGACGGAGAACGAGGCGAAACGACGGCTTTACGTGCTCGACAGTCGCGGACTGATCCTCGACGACCGCAGCAATCTCGACGACTACAAAATCCCCTTCGCCCAACCGCGAGCCGCCATCGACAGTTGGACGCTGCACGATCCGAACTAGATCACC
>JAQBWJ010000505.1 GCA_027625215.1 Candidatus Poribacteria bacterium | reverse complement strand
GCCAGACGCGACAGTTCCGCCAAATGCCCGTCGTTCGCCATCACCTGTTCGAGGTGACGCATCCGCGTCGGGGTCGCCGTGCGGATCATCGCGTCGCCGTACCCGCGTTCCACCCAAAACCGCGCGCCGCCGCTCATGTAGTTCCGCAGATCGTCCAGCCGCGACTCCGGGTATCGCTGGCAGAGGTTCATCGTGAACATGCGCCGACGGACGCCGCCTCCGAACGCGGCGTGCTTCGTGTTGTGGTTGAAGCAGAGGATGTCGCCCGGCTTTGTTTCGAGCGCGACGGCAGGAACATCCGCGCCGCCGATGCCCCACAGGTCGCGGCTTTTGCCTGCCTGCTGCTGGAGCGAGATCGCGTAGGCGTCCTCGATGCGGTGGCTGCCGGGAATGACGCGAAGGCAGCCGGTGTCGCGGGTGAGGTCATCCAGATAGAAGGCGATCTTGATATGCCGCAAGTCCTTGTGCCAGCCGTCCGAGTGCCAGCCCGTGTCGCCGACGTAGTAGTTGCCGTCGCTGCCCATGTAGTTGTAGTCGTCGCCGAGCAGACTTTCGGCGATGCCCTTGATGCGGGGGTCGTCCAACAGCGACGAGAGGTACTCGCTGTGGTCGATGAACTGGGCGATACAGGAGCGGCGTTTTTCGTCGTGCGGCTGCCCGAAATGACCGCCGCCGTTCCGCGCCCACAACGCCTCGAACTCCTCGATGATTGCGCCGACGCGGTCCGCCAACAGTCCCGGAAAGCCGACGTAGCCGAATGTCTCGAAGAAGGAAATCTGCTGTTCGGTCAAGAGGGTGGATGACATCGTACGTGTCCGTTCCTTATCTTTGGGGGGCGGCGGCATATTGAACGAAATGGCGGGGCGATTTTAGCACGATTCGGGTTGAAGGGCGCAACCGCATCGGGCGCCGGATGTCGGTTAGGTTTACGCGGTTTGGGATGTAATCCGGATTAGACCAGCGCTCATAAGGGTTTGAGCCAAATCGGTGCGTTTACATGCGTTAACCGATGTTAACGCATGTAAACGGATGTCAACCGATGTTAACTCATCGGGACGGTCATTTGAACCGGATTGCGGCATCCTCCATCGCGGTGGGCGACCAGCCGGTCGCCCCTACAATCGGGCATCTTGGGGGAATCGGTCGAAACCTACTCGACTACAGCCTCCACCCCTCCAACGTCCGCATCATCGGCTCGTCGGTCATGTCGGCGTGGAGGGGGGTCACGGTGACGTAGCCCGCCGTCGCTGCGCCGAAGTCGGTGCGGTCGCGGTTGGGGGCGTCGAGCCGTTTGCCGCCGATCCAGTAGTAGGGCATCCCCGCCTTGTCGTCGCGGCGGAGAACGTGGGTGTCGTACGGCGCGGGGTCTTGCCGGACGACCTTCACCCCCTTCACCTCATCGAGCGGCACGTTCGGGACGTTCACGTTCAGCAGCACGCCTTCCGGCAGACCGCGCTCCAGCGTCGTCTTGGCGACGCGCAGGATGTATTCGGTCGCCGTCTCGAAATGCCACACGTCCCGACGTTCCGTATGACGCAGCATCGACACGGCGATGGACGGCACGCCCAAGAACGTCGCCTTGCGCGCCGCCGCAATCGTGCCGGAGAACAGCACGTCATGACCCAAGTTCTGCCCCATGTTGATGCCGGAGACGCACAACTTCGCGGGTTCGGGGAGCAGTTCGCCGACGGCGAGATCGACGCAATCGACGGGCGTGCCGTCCACCGCCCAACGGTTCGGTGCGTGCAGGTGCGCGCGGAGCGGCTTGTCGATGGTGATCGCCATGCTGATGTTGCTGCGTTCGCGGTCGGGCGCGACGACGCACACCGTGTCGAGCGTTTCCAACGCGGCGGTCAGGTGTCGGATGCCGGGCGCGTGGATGCCGTCGTCGTTCGTCACAAAGATCATGTGTTTCCTTCGGTAATGTCTCGCGTTTCGGCGCGCTTCATTCGATGATGCAGTGGCGCTTACGTCCGCTGATGGAGGAAGTCGTTGTACGCCTCGTGCGATCCGATGAAGACCCATAGGAGCTCGTCGCCGTCCGGTTTCGGGCGACGCTCGCAGACGGCGCGGTAGTATCTGCCGAGATCGACGCGCCAAAAGCGAGGGTTGTTCCTGACGGGTTGGAAACGGAGCGAAGGGGCGTTCGGATCGCGGCGGAATCGTTCGTAACACTGTCGGGCGTTCTCCCGCACATCCGCAGGGAGCTCCGCAAAAAGACGAAGAAAGCGCTTGGAACGTCGGTTTTTGAATGGGTGTCGGAAAGCCAATCGACGCGCCTTTGTTTCACAGCAGAGGCGGGGCAAAGCCGCCTTCGAGCGATTCGCCACGGAGATCGTCGTCGCGCGCTTCTTCAACAAGGGCGAGAAAGACGGGCGAATCGACCCAATCGTCGGTCGGGTTGAGCGCGGCTTTCCAACCCCGCACCCGACGCTCTATCTCAAACGCCGTCTCACGCAGTTCCGGGTGTCCGTCGGCGAGGGGGAGCGTCTTGTCGATGATCGAAACGGCGGCGGCGATCGCGGCGGCGAGCATGTCGTCGCAGTACTTCCAGAGGGCTTCCGGTAGCGCGTCTGCGGCGCGGATCAACGCCGAATCCCATTGTTCGAGCGCGTCGAGCAGTTCGGACGCCGATTCGAGCAAATCCGATTCTCGTCCGATTCGCGGCAGCGCGCGGGGGTCCGACAAGACGGAGAGCAGTCGTTCGAAGTCATACCGCTGCGTTTCGACCGCAGGGATTGTATGAGGCGAAAGGTTGCTTGTCTCGATCATGTTTCAGTCCCTCGGATCAACGGAGGCGCGCTCGGTCGCGTTCACACGAAAATAGTAACGCCGATTCAGGTCAATAGCAATGAACGCGGGGGCGCGGCGGTGAAGTGTCGGCTGCCCGGCGCGTGGATGCCGTCGTCGTTTGTCACAAAGATCATGAAAATGGTTCCCAACTACTCAAACTAATGCAGCGAATGACATACGGTGTTGATCTTGTATTGACAAGACAAAAACTAAACTTCACGACTTTCTGTATCTTCATGTTGTTCTTGAAACTCAGATGCTGACTCGAAGTTAGCGCTAACGATGTCGTGCATCGTTTCTATATAACGACTCATAATCTTCATCTGCTCATCCTTTATCTCAATCTGTTCATCCTTTAATTTTACTAATTCATCATATAACCTTTTACCTGTTTCGAACTTCCTGTGAGTATCAATAATTAACCCAAATACAATAATAACTAATGCTATAAGTAATCCATTGAGAACTATGTTGGACTGAGATATTATCAAATGTTGTGTATGGCGTTCAGGCGGCGTCCTCGGTAGCCTCCTGGTCTTCGGCGA
>JAQBWJ010000504.1 GCA_027625215.1 Candidatus Poribacteria bacterium | reverse complement strand
CAGGGGGAGGAGACTTGTTTCACCTACGCCAACTGCTGCGCCCCCGTCAGCAGCACTGGGATCACCTTCCCGTCCGCCGCCGACGCCTCCAGCGCGATCCCGTTGTACCACCCTCCCGACGCGGTCTTTTTGATCGCCTTCCCCGTCGCGTCCGTGACGACCGGATCGCCGATGGCGATGTTCACCGACGACCCGTCCGACACGACCTTCGTGATCGCCCCCGCCAGCGTGATGACCTCCGCCGCCTGATTGGCGACAGGCTTGTTCTGCAATACCCCGATGGGAACGTCCGTCGCCCCGTCGCACACATCGACCATCCCCGCCGTCGCGGACAGTTCGACGTATCGATACTGCTTCGCGGAAAGGTCGTTCTCCGCCGTCAGACTGACCCGTTCCCCTCAACCAACTGCTGCGTCGCCATGTTGAACCCTTTCTTCGTAGGGGCGACCGGCTGGTCGCCCAACCCCCCGTCGCGTCTACTTACCTCGTCGCCCGCCGATACGCCCCCACCAACGACGGATACTCCCGTTGCACGAACGCGAGCGCGTCCGCATACGTCGGCGCGGCGTCGGGATCGTCCTCCCTCAGTTGTCGCAGTTTGTCGCGCACGGCGGTATCCAGCGCGGAGGTCGGATCGCCCTCCGCCTCCGATCCGCCCGCCGAGCCGAGTTCCTCGAACCGCACGCGCATCGGCAGCGTCGCCAATACTCGTTCGAGCGAAGTATCGTCCTCCCGCTCGGCGAGTTGCGCCAGCCACCCCTCCATCGCGGGCGTCACTTTGCCCTGACGCTTCGCCTCTTCCAACCGATTCCGCACCCGCAGCCGACGCAGTTCCAGCCGCAGTTTCCGCCGATCATCCCGCAACTGCCGCACCTCCGACAGCAGGACTTCCTCCCGCTCCGACAGCGCGATTTCAGTGAGTTCCGGCGCGTCCTCAACCTCCTCGAACGCCTCGAAGTCGACCGTTTCGCTCAGGTTGATCGTCGCCCGCCGCATGTTTTTGATGAAGGGGCGGTTCGTCAACGCCGCGCCGAGCATCGTCGGTCCGTGAACGACGCCTTCCTCATCGACATACGCCAAGTCATACTCAATCGACAGATACTTGTAGATGTTCGACTCGACCAAATCGCGTCCCTGCGGCGTCCATTCGACCTCGCCCCACAGTTCACCCCCGCCCTCGTTGGTGTAAAGCCGACGGAACCACCCCGCCGCCCCGCGCTCCGGCTGATGTTCGATATCGAGCGCGATGTCGATGCCCCGCACGCCCGCGTCGAAGTTGAAGATGAGGTGGTTGAACAGTTCGTCGTTGATCTGAATCTTCCCGTACCACCCGTGATCGAACGTCCCGTCCCGCATCAGTTGCACCGGACTGACGGGCTTCGCGGCGGGATCGACGTGATCGACCTCCGGCTCCGTCAATCGCAGCGTCGCGTATACTTTCGTTTCGCCTCGCGTCATCGAGTATCCTCCTAGCCCCGTGTATTCAACCCTCACCGTAAACGACTCGACACGACCTCTTTTCTCACTCCTCATTCCTCGCTTCTCCCGCCGGAGGCAGATCAAGGCTCTCCCGCACGACCGCCTCGATCCCCTTATCCGGCGTGATCAGATTCCCTTTGACCAATAAATCGAGTGTCTCCGCCAAGCGTTTCGCGTCCGTGCTGCGGAGTTTGCCCCGCACTTTCGGCATCGGAGCCGCCTCCCCGAAGTTCCATCGCACGAGTTCCTCCACCGCCTGACGGTTCACGACGGCGCACAGGTGCTGCAACAGCCCGTTCAGCGTCATCAGGAACAGGTCGGTCTGCGACTGACTCAGCGCGAAACTCCCGACGCTCGTCTGCCCCAAGTTCAGGAACTGCGCCAACGCCGCTTTCGCAATCATCGCGTTGTGATGCTCGATCAGCGGCATGAACGCGAACCCGCGCGTCGTCGTCAGGGTGAAGTCGAAGTCGTCCGGCATGACGATCCCCGCTTCTTCGTTCGCGCGGAAACCTCTCACGATGGCTTTGGCGCGTTCGCGTTCCACCTCCGGCGCGTTGCGAGGTATCTTCAACGTCGGGATGCCGACGCCCGTGCGTTCGGCGGCGATGGCGGCAAGTTTGTACAGCGTATCCTTGTACCACCAGTACTTGTAGACATCGCGCAGCAACGACCGCCCTTCGAGGTGACTTCCCTCCTCCCGATACGTGAACCGCATCAGTTTGTCGGAGGGGATCGTCGCGTTGCGCGGCGTATCGCCGAAGACGCGCTGTTCAACCCCGATAAACTCCCCGTTCGCGTCGATCCGCCACCGCGCGACCGTCTTCGGCAGTCTCGGCGCGAACTTGCGCCACCCCACCAGACCGTCGTGCCGAGCGCAATACACCTTCTCGAACAGCATCACCCCGTAGGGAACCATCAACATCGCCTGACGAACAAAATCGTCCCCAAGTATCCCCGACGCGCCCTCGACCCGCCTTAACGCATCCTCAACAAACGCCGCGACCTCCACCGCTTCTTCCGAATCGTCCGCAGGCACGACCTGAAAATCGGCGGCGCGTATCGGCAGTTCGATCACGTTCAGCAGCGCGGCAACCTGCGCGTCCGCCCGCATCTTCCCGAATACGTCATACTTCAATGTTCCTCGCAGATCGGACTGATACTCTTCCAAAAACTGCCCGGCGAATATCTCCGTCCCCGTCGCGCCAATCTCCATCAGCATCGGCGATGGTCGCGCCGTCTCGTCAAGCGCGGACGCTCCCGCCTTCACCGCCGCGTCCCCCAACGCCCTCACGACACCGTCCTTAACCGTCGACCAAATACCCATTCGATACATCCCCTACATCTTGCCGTTGGGAAAACGGGGGCGGGAACCTCGCCAAAAACCTCGATGAATCCCACCCCCACCGCACGACAGTCACCCGTCACTTCTCACTTCTTACTCCTCACTACTTTCCCCTCACGGCATCCGACTCACGCTCGGCAGCAGACTTCCACCCGTCTCGATCTCCCACGTCTCGATCCGCCCGTCGTACCCCGCCGCCAGCGCCAGCATCAGCGAGTCGGCGTAGTCGGAGCTGCGTCCGAGCCGCTTCTTCATCTCGTCCTTCGATTCCACCTTGATCTGCCCCTTCCCGGTATAGGAGAACTTCGGCGCGGTCAGGTCTTCCACCAGTTTTCGGTCGTTCGGCAACTCGCCCTCGTCGCGGATCCATTCGCGCAGTTGCCACCACAGTTCCGACCGACGGTTGAAGAACCGCTCCCGCTCCACCGCCGACTCGCTCACGTTGATCCCCTGAACAGGCGCGCCGCGTCGCCGCAACAGGTCCGTCTCCCCGCCTCCGACCCCGATGTCGTCCCCCCCGATCCGCTCGACGCC
>JAQBWJ010000503.1 GCA_027625215.1 Candidatus Poribacteria bacterium | reverse complement strand
CGATTGCCGAGTTGCAGTCTGCGGAGATCAAACGCGACGCCCTGTTGAGCACGGGGAGATCGCCTCTCAGCGCGGAGATTCGCGCGTTGAACACGCAGGCACAAATGCTCCAGGCGAATGTCCGAAAGTTGGAAGCCGGAGGCGGGAACTATCTAAGCCGTTCCGG
This sequence comes from Candidatus Poribacteria bacterium, assembly GCA_027625215.1. Classification (GTDB taxonomy): domain Bacteria; phylum Poribacteria; class WGA-4E; genus JAQBWJ01. Next base: position 3,203 of record JAQBWJ010000503.1, on the reverse strand, counting down.
TCTTCAAAAACTACCGATGTTGGAACGCGAATACGTCGTGTTGATGCGCGAACGCACCGTGCAGGAAACGCTGTTCGCCATGATGGCGCAAGAGTTTGAGGTGGCGAAGATCCAAGAATCGCAAGACGAAATGCGGTTTCAATCGCTTGACCGGGCGCGTCCCCGCGCAAAGCCGATCCGCCCGTCCAATCGCGCGAACGCCATGATAGGCGCGATGTTGGGAGGCGTCCTGTCCGGCGCCTACGCGCTCTTGCGACTGACCATTGCCGGAAACGCCGCGCCGCGCCGCGACCCGGAGCCGATTACTTGACGCGGCGGACGTTCTCCGCGAAATCATTCCACTTCTTCGGTTCGTTTTCCCATGCTATCATTCTCTACATAGGGTGAAATCCCTCATCCGGCACGGCTCGGTACGCGCTGCCGACAACGTGCGACAACCTCCTAGATGCGCCGCGACAACGGAGATGCGGCATGGCGAACCCGCTTGCGTTTCTGTTCCGAAATCCATCCGAAAAAGAGTTTGAGCGTCTCTATTCCGAACACATCACGAATTCGATCCGATGCGCGACGGAACTGCACGCCCTGTTCGCGCGCGCCGGAGAGCCGACGGAGATCGTCGAACGCATCGTCCAAAATGGAGCACCACGCGGACGATCTCACGAAGCAGGTGCACCAACTGATCGATCGCGTGTTCATCACGAAATACGATAAAAACGATCTCGCCTCCCTTGTGAACAAACTGGACTCGATCATCGACAAGATGCGCGAGGCATCCGAGTCGGAAATCGCGTTTCCGCGCGACGGGTCTTATAAGACGGCGGAACAACTCACATTGGTCATACAAGAGATGATCGAGTTGGTGCGATTGTTGCTGGAGCAGTTGCTCTATGAGCGCAAACCGAACGTGCAACTCCATGTCGAAATCGTCAAGGCGAAGGAAGAGCAGGCGGACGAACTGAGACGCGCCGCCGTGAAAGCGCTCTATGTCGAGACGGACGCGAAGTCGTTCATCGCGTGGCGCGACGTGCTGTCCAAACTCGAGCAGGTGACCGACAACTGTCAGGATGTCGCCGACATTGTCTCCTCGATGTCTCGGAAATAACGCGGCGAAATGACAGAGGACCTCGATCCATGACGCTGCTGCTCGCGTGTGTCTTATTGATGGTGCTTGCGGCGGAATTCGTCAACGGGTGGACGGACGCCCCGAACGCGATCGCAACCGTCGTTTCGACTAAAGCCTTGTCGCCTCGAGCCGCCATCCTCTGGGCGACCGTGTTCAACACGCTCGGAGTCATGTCGGGCACTGCAGTCGCGGCGACCATCGGCAAGGGTATCGTCGACGCAAGCGCGATCAACCTCGTGACGGTGCTCGCGGCGATGATCAGCATCGTCGTATGGAGCACCATCGCCGCGCAATTCGGCATTCCGACGAGCGAATCGCACGCGCTGGTCGCCGGGCTCGCAGGTGCGGGCATGGCGACGGCGGGCGTGGATGTGCTCGTGTGGTCGGGTTGGCAAAAGGTTCTGATCGGACTGGTTCTCTCCAGCGTCATCGGTTTTTCTTTGAGTTTTCTTCTCGGCAAACTGATCGTGCTGCTGTGCGCGAATCGAAAACCGCAATCGGCGAAGCGCGCGTTCGACCGCCTTCAAATCCTTTCGTCCATGTTTATGGCGTACAACCACGGGCAAAACGACGGTCAGAAATTCATGGGTGTCTTCGCGTTGGCATTGGTGATCGGCGGCGTCATGCCGGAGTTCCACATCCCTCTGTGGTTGATTTTGCTGTGCGCCGCGACAATGGGGCTCGGCACGTCCATCGGCGGTTGGAAAATCATCCGTCGAATCGGGATGCAGATGGTGGATATCGCGTCGTGGCAAGGGTTCGCCGCGGAGATGGCGGCATCGTCGACGATTTTCGTCGCATCGCGTTTGGGAATCCCCCTGAGCACGACGCACACGATTACGACGGCGATCATGGGGTCGGGCGCGGCGCGTCGGGGTTCCAGCGTGCGGTGGTTCATCGTGCGCGAAGTCGTCATCGCGTGGGCGCTGACGTTTCCCGCGTGCGGCGCGATTGCGTACGGCGTTGTTGTCGCGCTTCGAGCGGTCGGGCTATGATGGGCGTCGGGACTTCTCAACGAAGCGAGAGAAACGCCATGACCATCGATGCCTCGATTCGACCGATCACCGCTCCGACGCGCTTCCACTGGTTTGGGTATTACGACAAGTTTCAGACCGATCCCACCGACAGATACGTCTTGGGGATGCGCGTCGACTTCGAGCATCGCTCGCCTCGCGCCAACGACACCGTTCAAATCGGGATGATCGACACACGGGACGGCGACCGTTGGATCGAGCTCGGCGAAACGTCCTCATGGGGATGGCAGCAGGGGTGCATGTTGCAGTGGCGTCCCGGCTCGGACTCTGAGGTCTTGTGGAACGAACGACACGGCGACCGCTACGTCTGCCGCATCCTGAATGTCCACACGCGCGAATCGCGGATCATCGGCTGTCCGATCTACACGGTGACGCCCGACGGCAAATTCGCGGCAGGAACGGATTTTCGTCGCATCAACGACATGCGACCCGGCTACGGCTACGCGGGCATCCCCGACCCGCACGCCTCCGAACTCGCGCCGGACGAATCCGGCATCTATGTCGTGCCGCTGGATGCCGACGGCGTCGCAGAGGGGTCATCCAACCGCTTGATCGTCTCGTTGGCGCAGATCGCGGCGATCCCTTACCCGCACGGCGACCTCTCGACGGCGAAGCATTATTTCAATCACCTCCTGTTCAACACGGACGGCACTCGGCTGGAGTTTTTGCACCGCTGGCGTTTCGGCAGCGGCGGCTTCCATACGCGGATGGTCACGGCAAACACGGACGGTTCCGACGTGACGGTGGTCGATCACTCCGGCAAGACCTCCCACTTCATCTGGCGCGATCCGTCGCGCATCCTTGCGTGGTCGGATCATCCGTCGCACGGCGACGCCTTCTATCTCTACCGCGACCGTGAAGTGGAGAACGTCGAAGTCGTGGGGAAAGGGCAAATGGTCCACAACGGACATTGCACCTATCTCCCGAACGCCGATTGGGTCCTCAACGACACGTACCCGCTCGGCGACGAGCGTCGTCAGGAACTCTACCTGTACCATGTCCCCACCGCCACGAAAGTCCCTCTCGGCGGATTTCATGCGCCTCCC
>JAQBWJ010000502.1 GCA_027625215.1 Candidatus Poribacteria bacterium | reverse complement strand
CATCCCGCCGCATTTGCGATCTCGATGACGTTTGGGGTAGGGTACTTTTGGTCGTGTTTGGTGATCGCGTCCGTGTTGAAGTTCTGCATCCTGCGGTTCGGTGGGATGGCTGCGAACCGCAAGGCGACGACCTTCTTCTTTGGAGTGATTCTCGGCGAATACTGCGTCGGCGGCTTTTGGAGCGCGTTGAGCGTGATCCTTCAGACGAGGACATACGACTTCGCGCCGGGTTGATTCACCACTGGATGGAGACAGCAATGCGGCTGAACCACCTCAACTTGACGGTAACGGACGTGTTGGCGGCGGTCGAGTTCCTTGAGACCTATTTCGGGATGCGGAAAACGGGCGGGAACGCCGGGATGAGTTTCATGACGGACAACGACGGTTTCGTGTTGTCGATCATGAAAGCGGGGCGGAAAATCGATGTCGAATACCCTGGCAACTTCCATGTTGGGTTTTTCGTGGACAGCGAGAAGACAGTAGACGAGGTGAACGCGCGGCTCAAGGCGGACGGGTTCGACGTAGGACCGCCGGAACGGGCGCACGCCTACACGTTTTACGTGGACGCGCCGGGTGGGTTTACAGTCGAACTCGGCGCGTGACGAAGGGAAGCTCGATGAATCCGATTATCGACCCGCATCGAGAACAACTGGATGCGCTTTGCCGGAAGCATCGCGTTGCCAGACTCGATCTGTTTGGATCAGCCGCGACGGGAGAGTTTGATCCTGACACAAGCGACCTCGATTTTCTCGTGACGTTCCAATCAATGACACCAACGGATCATCGGACGGCATATTTTGGGCTTCGACGGGATATTCAAGCGTTGTTCGGGCGTTCAGTCGATTTGATCGAAGAAAACGCCGTTCGAAACCCGATTTTTCTAGAGATTGTAAACGAGACAAAGACGGCGCTTTATGCGGCGTGAAGCCCATGCGTTACTACTCGACGTTCGTGATGCGTGTGAACAAATCATCGAACGCACGCAAGACCTGACGTTGGATGATTATCATCGTGACCGATGGCTTCGCGTGGGAGTCGAACGGTTTTTTATCATCATCGGGGAAGCGATGAATCAAGCTGTTCGCATGGAACCCGAATTAGACGATAGGATTTCCGACATTCAGGACATCATAGACTTCCGACACGTTCTCGTCCATGGCTACGCTCAGGTCGAAGACGATGTTGTGTGGGATATTTTGTCATGCGATCTGCGTCCATTGCATGACGAGGTCGCCGCGATCCTTCGAGAGGAAGGGGTCACGTATTGAACGATGTGACAGCCCTTGTCCTCGTCGAGACAGCCCTTTCCGTCGACAGCATCGCCCCGCTCCTATCGCCGTACGGTCTCCGCGATTTCGCCCAAGCGGACGATCACATCCGCGCCCTCACGATCACGCACCCTGCCCGCTCCGAGTTCGCGCGCTTCCTCCCGCGAATCCTCGAAGCCGTCTCACGTTCCGCAGACCCCGACGCCGCGCTGCGCCACTTCCGTCACTATGCCAACGCCCGCTCCGACAAACACTCGTTCTACGGCATGATGAAGGCGATGCCGCCGCTGCTGGACGATCTGATGGTCACGTTCGGCGGGAGCGACTATCTGGCGGCGCTTCTCATTCGCCACCCGGACTATCTCGCGTGGTGGCGCGAAACGCTCGCGCGAAACCCTGAGCGCGTCAAGGAGGAGATGGAGGCGGACTTGCGCGACTGGCTCCGACGCTTTCACACGACGGACACGCGGCTCGGCATCCTGAGACGCTTCAAGCGGCGCGAGTCGTTGCGGATCGGGATGCGCGACCTGCTCAAAGCCTCGTCCGTCGAACAGACGGTCAAAGAGATGGCGTACGTCGCAGACGTGTGCTTTCAACTCGCGTACGAAATGGGTCGCGCGGAACTCGACGCGAAATACGGTGTTCCGATGGAGGTGGACGGCGATCCCGCCCGATACGCGGTAATCGGCATGGGCAAACTTGGCGGCACGGAACTGAACTTTTCGTCGGACGTGGACGTGCTCGCCGTCTACAGCGCGGAAGGGAAAACAACCAAAGGTTCCGCGAATCAGGCGTACTTCATTCGCCTGACGGAGTTCATCATCCACGCGATGACGGAACCGACATCTGAAGGGTACGTCTTCCGCACCGATTTGCGGTTGCGTCCGCAAGGGGCGTCGGGAGGCCTGGCGCGGTCGTTGGACAGTTATATCGGATACTACGAGACGTGGGGCGAACTGTTCGAGCGGCAGGCGTTGATCAAGGCACGGTGCGTCGCGGGCGACGAGGCACTCGGCGAGGAGTTTCTCGACGCGATTCAACCGTTCGTCTACCAGACGATTGTCGATCAGGAAACGGTTGAGGACGTACTGGAGGAGATCCACCGCACAAAGTTGGTGAAGATCGAAGAACGCATCGCCAAAGACGGCGACCCTCGCCTTCACGTTAAATTGGGCCCGGGCGGCATCCGCGACGTGGAGTTCGTCGTTCAGGCGTTGCAACTGCTTCACGGCGGACGGCTGCGCGATCTGCGATTGCGCGGCACGGCGGAAACGATTGAAGCGTTGGAACGACGCGGTATCTTCAACCCCGAAGACGCCGCTCGCCTGACCGATTCCTACCACTATATGCGCCGCGTCGAGAACTTCGTGCAGTTGGTCGCCGACAAACAGTCGTACCGCCTCCCCGAAGACCCGGAGGACTGGGAGCGTCAGGCGCGGCGATTAGGTTATCGAGACTCGGACGACCAAACGGCGGGCGATCAGTTCCGCGACGAATACGAAACGCATCAACGAACGATCCGCGCGATGTTCAATAAAGTGTTCGCGTTGGAACCCGATCTATTCCGCGACCTCATCAACCGCATCCTCGATGAAGATGAACCGACTGACGAGACGGCGCAGTTCCTCGAATCGTACGGACTGAACGACGCGAAACGGGCGCACCAACTGTTGAATGAAATGTCGAAGGGCGCGGGACAGGTGCGGTACACGCCTCGCGTGCGTCGGGCGTTCCGAAAGTTCGTCGCCTCGTTGTTTGAAGAGCTCCGCGCGACGCCCGACCCCATGCTGTCGCTCCTGCAGTTCGTGAACTTCCTTTCGGCGTCGAAATCGCGGACGCAGACGTACGCGATGCTTCAGGAGAACCGTCCGACGCTACAAGCCCTCATCAAGACGTTGGGGACAAGCAAGTTTCTCGGTGAAATCCTGGTGCGCGAACCGCTGTTGTTTGAAACGCTCACGTACGGCTCCGATATCAACGAGAAGAAAACGACCGTACAGGCGTTCTTGGAAAACCTCGAAACGGGCTGCGACCTATCCGGCGACGAACTTCTGCGTCACGTGCAACGGGTCCGTCTCGGCGAACTGTTGCGGATCGGCACG
>JAQBWJ010000501.1 GCA_027625215.1 Candidatus Poribacteria bacterium | reverse complement strand
CGTTGCGGGTCGCTTGGACGAGAACGTCGTCGTCGCGTTCCGACAGTTTTGCCGCCATTTCAGCCGGACTCATTCTCTACCCCTCTCCAAACGCCGAGCCCCACATTGCGATTCCTTGACGACCGCGTTAGGATGGCGTTCGCACTTCCATCTAAGCGTGCCATGTGTAGGATACCATCTTTCGAGCGTGTTTTGGAGCGGTTCATGAATGTCTTGGTTACGGGCGGATTCGGTTGTATCGGAACGTATGTCGCGCGCGACTTGTTGAACGCGGGCGAGTCTGTCGTCATTTACGACATGGTGGAAGATCACTCGATCCCAAAGATGGTCCTATCAGACGATCAGATCGCCGCGTTGACATTTCAGCCGGGCGATATCACCGATCTGCCGGGTATTCTGCGCGCGATAAAGCACCATAAAATCGACAAAATCGTGCATCTGGCTTCGTGGCAGGTGCCCGCGTGTCAGGCGAACCCGCCGATGGCGTTGAAGATTGTCTCGGAAGGGACGATCAACATCTTCGAGGCGCAGCGCATCTTCGAGTTGCCGCGCGTCGTGTGGGCAAGCAGCGTCGCCGTCTTCGGATCGCCGGAGGACTACGAAGGCAAACAAGTTCAGAACGACGACCCGCACTTTCCCAAGTTTATTTACGGCGCGAACAAGTCGCTCTGCGAGCGGTACGCCCTTCACTATTTCGACCAGTACGGATGCGACACCATCGGGTTACGGTTCACCGCCGTGTACGGTGTCGGTCGGACGCGCGGGATGAGTTCGTTCACGACGAAAATGATCGAAGCAGCCGCGTACGGTGAGTCGTATACGGTGCCGTTCGGCGATGATATCGTGGACTGGCAGTACGTCGAAGATGTGTCCGCTTCTATTGTGAAATCGCTCGGTGTACCGACGACGAAGACTCGTTCGTTCACGGTGAAAGGCGATTTCCGGTCGGTGAAGGCGGGAGTCGAGTATGTCAAGAAACTTGTGCCCGACGCGGACTTGACCGTGCAAGACGGCGTATTCGGTATCCAGTGGGACTACGACGCGACGCCTCTCACCGAGCAGGTCAGGTTCACTCCCGAATATTCAATGGAACGCGGCATCGAACGAACGCTGGAACGGTTCCGCGAGATCAAACAGTTGCTCCGCCCGTAACACAGGCTTTGCGATCCCACCCGCCCATTGATACGTCCTATAGCCCAATAATAGGCTTGGCGCACCCATTCGTCGAGTGACATCGAACTTGTACTTTGGGTGAGTACGAGTTTTCTGCCGCGACGCGACGGAAATAGGTTATCATTCCCATATCGGATAAGGAATCAACGAGAAACTTACGCCAAAGGAGGATGCGGATGCGGTCCGTTGCGTTGTTCATTCTCGTTGTGGGGTTGTGTGTGATTGGGTACGGGGGGATTCAGTACTCGGCGAATCAGCCTGAAGAAGGCGCGATTGTGCCGGGAGTGCAAGCCGTGACCCAACGGATGGAAATCGAAAAATACGAAAAAGCGTTGGAGAAACGACGTGGCGGCGCGGTGACGATGATGGTCGTCGGCGCGGTGATTTTCGTCGGTGGCGGAGTTGCGTTCGGGGTGATGCGGAAGCGTCCCGCGACGGCGTGACCGTTCGACGCGATACATCAACACGATGACTCGAAACGGGGCGAGCGAGTTGCTCGCCTCGTTTCGCGTACGATATCGTGAGCGCGTTGCGGTCGTCGATTCGTAGATCGGAGGTTACCGTGTTGACCGAGTACATTCAGGCGGTTTGGATTCGAGGCGCCGACTCAAGGCGGCTTTAGCCATGACACAATTCAACAAAGACCTACCCAACATCATTCTTATCATCGCCGACCAGATGCGCGGCGACTGCCTTGGCGCGGACGGGCATCCCGTCGTGGAGACGCCGAACTTGGACTGGCTGGCGAAGTCGGGGACGAGGTTCTCTCACGCCTATTCACCAGTGCCGTCGTGTTTGCCCGCGCGAGCAATATTGATGACGGGCATGAATCAATGGCATACGGGCGTGTTGGGGATGGGTCGAGGGCAAGGGGTTATCCCGAACGACTATCCGCACACGTTGGCGGGAGAGTTGTCGAAGGCAGGTTATGCGACACATCTCGTCGGCAAGGGGCATTTCACGCCGCAGCGGGCGAGTATGGGCTTTCAAACGCGCGAGTTGGATGAGTCGGGGCGGTTGATCGCCGACGGGCAGAAAGACGACTATCGAGAGTGGTTCGACCGCGAGAAGAAACGGGAGATCACGCCGGACGATCACGGCGTCGATTGGAATTCGTGGATGGCACGTCCTTGGCACACAGAGGAGTACCTGCACCCCACTTCGTGGACGATGACACGAGCGCAGCATTTCCTCCGCGAACGCGACAAGAGCCGCCCGTTCTTCCTGAACATCAGTTTTGCGCGACCGCACTCGCCGTATGTGCCGCCTCAGCCATATTTCGATCTGTACGACGGACGTGAAATGCCGTCGCCGCACATCGGGGAGTGGTCGGCGATGCACGAGGTTCCCGGAGCGGAAGTCAACGTGAACGCTTGGCGCGGCAAACTGTCCGATTGGCGGATTCAACGGGGGCGGGTCGGCTATTACGGCGAAATATCGTTCATCGACGCGCAGATCGGTCGATTGCGGAACTGGATGAGTCGGTATCAACCTGAACTGAACCGCAATACGTGGATCATCTTCACCGCCGATCACGGCGATATGGTCGGCGACCACCACCTTTGGCGAAAGACGTATGCCTACGAGGGAAGCGCGCGCGTCCCGCTGATCGTTGCGCCGCCGCCCGGAACGCGCGTTGAGAACCGCGTCGCGGAGGAAGTCGCCGGGCTACAGGACATCATGCCGACGATCCTCGACGCGGCGGGTGTTGAGATTCCCGCGTCGGTAGACGGCAACAGTTTGATCTCTGTGATGAAGGGTGATGCGTCCAGTTGGCGCGAGTACCTTCACGGTGAACATTGCACCTGCTACGCGCCGGAGCAGGAGATGCAGTATGTCACCGATGGGCGAAGGAAGTTTATCTGGCTGCCCCGCATCGGGGTTGAGCAGTTCTTCGATCTGGTCGCCGATCCGGGCGAAACGCGGAATCTGGTTGATGACGCGGCTTACGCGGTTGAATCCGCGATGTGGCGCGCGCGTTTAGTCGCCGAACTCGAAGCGCGCGACTGCGGTTGGGTACGAGACGGTGCGCTTCATTGCCCCGACGACGGATCGCCGCTTGTTTCGCCCTACAAAGAGTTGCGATACGGTGTTTAGACCGCCTCGCGTTGCCAGATGTACGGCGGCTCGAAGATGCGTTTTTGGCGTTCGGTCAGCAGCGGTTCCAAGCCCGCCGGAATCCCGTAATTGCGCCCCCAC
>JAQBWJ010000500.1 GCA_027625215.1 Candidatus Poribacteria bacterium | reverse complement strand
GATCCGCGCGTGCCGGGACTGGAGAACGTCTTTTGCTATCCGCGCGTACTCGATGTACTGTTGAAGCGCGGATATTCGGATGACGATATCGCAAAAATTGCGGGCGAAAACTGGCTCAGGGTGATACGGACAACACTCGGATAGGGGTCGTAACATGGGCGTTTCAACGGACGAAATCAAGCGGTTGGAAGAGGACGGGTTTCTCGTCAAGCGGCAGTTGATCGACAAGTCGTGGCTGCGGCAGATTCAGGGCGAGATCGACGCGCGGCACGAGACGATGGCGGCGGAGACGCCTCAGGGCGTCGGCGTGTCGTGGGAGGAGTATGACGATCCCAAGAAGCCGCGCCGCATTCGTCAACTGATGCACGCGGAGGTTGTCAGTCCGGGACTGAACCGCGTCGTCGATTCTCCCAACGTGCTGGACGTGCTCGAACCGATCATGGGCGAAAACATCTCGCTGTTTCACAGCAAACTGCTGATGAAAGCGGCGTATGACGGCACGATCACCCCTTGGCATCAGGACTACGCCTACTGGTATCGCCAAGATAACCGTCCGCTGATGATCAACTGCATGTTGTTCCTTGACGACGCGGACGCCGAGAACGGCAGCATTCAGTTCGTGCCGGGCAGTCACAAGGGCGGGTTGCTGGAACATGACCGCGCGAACATGTCGTTCGGCGTGTTTTTACCGGGTTACTTCGAGAAGCGCGATGACGCCGTGTTGTTGGAGATGGAAGCGGGCGACGCCGTCTTCTTCGGACCGCTCGTCATTCACGGCTCCGACGCCAACACGAGCGACCGCGACCGCCGCGCCTGCACAACGGCGTACGACGTGACGGGCAACGGGTACTGTCGTCGCGTCGTGCGAGGGGCGGCTCAGGCGGAAAGGAACTTTTGATCTCTTGATGCGACAACTTCTCCTTAGCATCTTGAGCGCCGCACGGCGATGTGTCGGCGGGCGCACCGGACGCGGTTACGCCAGCCTTCCCGTGGTTGGGAAAATCTACCGGGCGTTACTGGATGCCTCCAAGCCGCGTGGGATCGTTCAAACGCAGTTTCACGGAATGCCGATTTACGTGGACGCGCGCGATAAGACGGTCGAACCGATCCTTGTCGGCTTCGACTATAACGACCCGGAGATCGCGCTCTGCGAACGGTACTTGAAACCCGGTATGACCGCGCTGGATGTCGGCGCGAACATCGGGGCGTTTACGATGGTGATGGCGAGGGCGGTCGGGTCGAACGGGCGAGTCTATTCGTTTGAACCGGCAGAGGGAAATTTCGGGCTGCTGAGTCGGAATATCGAGGTTAACGGGTTCGCCCATGCGACGGCGACGCGAAGGGCGGTCGCCGACTACGTCGGAACGGCGACGTTCCACTTGTCGGACGAACTGAGCGGAGGTCACTCACTCTACGATTGCTCCGCCACCGACCGCGCCGTCGAAGTGGATGTCACCACGCTTGACGCCTTCTTCGGCGACGATCCGCCCGAAGTGCATCTGATGAAAATCGACGTGCAGGGCGCGGAGGCGGCGGTGTTGCGAGGCATGACCGCCGTATTGGAGCGCAGCCCGAACATGGCGCTCATCACGGAACTCGACCTCGAGATGTTCGACGCGTCGGACGATGATCCGGCGACCTACCTCGAAACGCTGACCGGTCTTGGTTGGACGTTGCACCACATCTCGCACGCGCCGAACGCGAGCGCGCCGCATCCCGTGACGGAGGAGGAGGCGATTCGGTTGTGTGAACTGGAGAAGCGGCACATCAACCTGTACTGCGTCCGCAACCGTCCGATAAGGTGACGCGGTTGGTTGGCTGATGTGTTCGATCTGATTGAGGAAATGGAGCGGGCGACGCGATTCGAACGCGCGACCCTCAGCTTGGGAAGCTAATGCTCTACCCCTGAGCTACGCCCGCCCACGGTTCGGAAACCGCCTTAGATAGCGGCTCCATCCAGATGATAACGGCATTGGTCGAATCGGGCAAGTCCTATTTTTGACGGCAATTTCGTCTGTTTTGGGCGATTTCAGGCAGTTTTGGGAGAGTCGTGGGCAACGTTTGGGCAACGGTTTATTTGACGAATACCGCTGGTCTGCCATGCTTGATGTTTGAATCCGAAAAAGGGGTTGTACTTTCCACCGATTCGCCTATGATACGGGTTCATGGCACTCAATGTACGAACACTTGACGAATCGGAACGTGACGAAATCAAACGTGGTTTGCGGTCGCCCGACGGGGGTTGGTCTCGATGTTGCCAGATCCTGCGGGCTTCCTCGCAGGGTCAACGGGTGCGTCGGATCGCGGCGAATCTGAACTGGCACGAGGAAAGCGTTCGCCGGGTTCTCCGCCGCTTCAACCGGGACGGTCTGGACGGACTTCGTCCGCAACCGCGCCCCGGTCGCCTCGGCTTGGAACGATTGCTGACCGACGAGGCGCTGACGGCGGCGCTGGAATTGGCACGCCAATCGCCTCAGCTGTTTGGATTGACGCAGCCGGTCTGGACGTCGAAGGCGTTGGCGAACGTTGCGTATCAGCGGGAGTTGCTTTCGTTCCCAGTGACGGGAAAACGGCTCCGCAGGATGCTAGAACGGCAGGGGTACTCGTGGAAATCGGTCAAAGCGTGGTTGATCAGTCCCGATCCTCGCTATGAGGAAAAAAGGCGCGCATCCAACGGGTAGTCGAGCGGTTTCTGGCGCATGAGGACTGCTGCGTCGTGTATGAGGAATCCCGATAGGATGGCGCGAAGCGGGGCGTCATTTCATCGCTCGCAAGGGTTGATGGGGCGGATTCGACAACACAATCGAACCGCCAACCAACACAGGCAGCCGCGAATCGTGCCGTATCGTTTACCCAGCAGAGCGCCATGGCTGAACCCCATCGAACCGCACTGGCTTTGGGCGAAGCGATTCGTCTACAACGTGGAATCACCTCTGACGCCCGAACTGCTGCAAAAACGAGTGTACGATTACTTCGACAAGAAAAACGCAACCATCAGTATGGGTTCATGAACCAGCAAGCGCTTCAGCGCACGGAAGCGCCACGCCCATTCATCGAATGTCCGACGAAACAGAGTGGGACGAACGTTCACCCTCGTCGTCTGGAAGGGCGAAAGAATGGCCCGAACGTGCCGGTTCACGATCTTTCGAGCCAATCAGCATCAGCCCGATCATCGCGAACATCATGCGGTTGTCCAACAGATCTCCACTGATCATCGCGTTGATGAATGTGTTTACAAGAAACAAAGCGATGAGAATCCGACGCGGATCGTTGCGTATCTGGGCGAAACCGCCTAAACAACGCCGTCCGTACAGGAGTAACAACAGGAACAAAACGAGTCCGATCAACCCGGTTTCGACCAGAATCTCGAGGATCA
>JAQBWJ010000499.1 GCA_027625215.1 Candidatus Poribacteria bacterium | reverse complement strand
CGCGCCAACGATAGTCCGCGCCGATGACATCTTCCAACCGGACATCGAGATTGTTGTAGGGTCCAAACAACGAGATCGACCAGTTGTCTTCGCGGAAAATGATGAGACCCGTGTGCGAATTCTGCGGTTGAACGGCTTGGTCGAGTACCGGACTGACCTTTGTCTCAATCGTGAAGTCGGCTGAATCCGGCGCGTCCATCAGCAGGAACGGCGCGAGGTCGATGCCTTGGCGGAACTGGTCTTGGTTCGCCAGGATGTCGAACGTGAACATGCCGCCCTTCACCGTGTAATTGTCGTTGCCGTCCTTCGACCGAAACGTCCACATGTCGTCGATGTCGTTGCCGTCGAAGGGGTCCGTATAACTCCGAGCCTGTGCGGAGATGGATGTCGCCACCACCGCGACGAGCGACCATACCGTCAGTCGTTGATACCACATACGACGTATCCTTTCCGGCTGTGCGTAAGTAGATCCGTGTTTGTCTTAAAGGCGGCTTCGCCCATCGCTCTCTTGATGTCGGAACGACCTGTGTGCCATCCACAAGTCACCGCCCCGTATACAACATACGATAGCGATTTCCCGTGTTTTTATCAACGGTTCACATCAAGCGTGCGATGATGTTCTGGTTTGACGCACCGGATGGGCACAAGTTGAAACGTTATTCAGAATCTCGTGTCATCCCGTCGAACACGAGTCCGACCCACTGATCGGGTTTCATGAACCCCCCGCCCCACTGGTCGTCCAATGCCGCCGTCGGTTTTGCTTCGATCACCGCGTCTCGGCTCAACCCCTGATGAATCAGCGACGCGATGGCGTTCCGCGCGTCGATCAACATGTGGCGGTACGCCCGAAGTTGCTCAACGCCCGACAACCCCCCATGTCCCGGAATGATCTTCGTTTTGTCATCGGCGATTTCAAGAATCGCGTCCGACGCGGCGATCACCCCGTCGATGGAGCCGCCGGAGCCGACATCGATGTACGGATAGAACCCGTTGAAATAGGTGTCGCCCGCGTGAATGACGTTCGCCTTGCGGAAGTGGACGATTGAGTCGCCGTCCGTGTGGGCGTTTGCGACGTGGAAGACGACGATCTCGTCGCCGTTCCAGTGGAAGGTGACGGACTCGTGGAACGTGATAACAGGCAGTCCTGACGGAGACACGCTCGATTCCGCCAGCGCCATCAGCTCATCCGTGTTGAGCCGTTTGCGGACGTTTTCGTGGGCGACGATCAACGCGCCCGCCTTGCCGAATTCTCGTTGCCGCCCGTGTGGTCGCCGTGATGGTGCGTGTTGATGACGAACCGAATATCGCCGTCCGTCTTGTCGGCAACGGCGGCGACGATCTTCTCCGTCATATTGGCGAACTGGTCGTCAATGAGGATCGCGCCGTTGCCTCCGATGGAAAGCCCGATATTCTCGCCGCGACCTTCCAGCATGAAGATCGAGTCGGTGAGGGGGATCGTCGTGATCTCCTGAGCGAACGCGGCGGACATGAGCAAGGGCATTAGCAGCAGATAGCGAAATCGGCGAATCGACCTCTCCATTTCGGGGTAGTTCGGCAACGCGTTAAGTTGTCGTCCACCGCGAGGATATTCGTTTCGACCGCTCCTCACAAGCAAACTTTGCCGCGACTCGCGCGTTCAACGCAGTGATTCTCCGATCAACGCGATTGCCAGTCCGACCGTCGATTCGTTAGAATGGGGAACATTGAACGTCCAACGATTCAAGTTTTTAAGGAGCCCCGTTCTGTCACGCATCGGCACGATTTTCTCCGTCAGCCTTGTCGGGCTCCTCGTCATCGGATGCGGCGGCGCGCCGACGCGCGTTCACGCCTACAACGACTACGCGATCCGCGCCGCGCAGCACGACCTCTGGAAAGAAGCCTCGTTGCGGTGGGAACAGGCGCTCGCCCTCGACAAGACCGACTCCCGCATCTGGAACAACCTCGGCGTCGCCTACGAATCGGACGGACGGTTCGAGGACGCGCTCAAATCCTACCGAGAAGCCGTCAAACTGGACGTGGGCAACTCCCAGTACGTGCGAAACCTTCGCCGCGCCGAAGCGAATCGAGAACGCGCCAAAGCCGCGAAGGAGAAGGCGGCGCAGGAAGTCATCGACGAATCACAAAATGACACCGACGATTCATCCGACAATTCAATCGACCTCGACAAAGCCGACGATGCGAATGACGATGCCAATGATGAGTAATCTGCCGCGCGTCGCATGGCTCGTGTTGGCGGCGGTCGTTGCGGTTGCAGGATGTCAGTCCGCTGTTACCGTCCCGATCCGCGTTCAGGTCGAATCGACCATCGACGTCAAGAAATATCCGACCGTCGCCGTGCTGCCGTTCATCGACGTGGACGACAGGCTCGACCGCGAACCGCTCAACGGGTTGACGGACATGATGCAGCAGCGGTTGAGCCACGTCAGCGGGATGACGGTCATCAGCCAAAGCATCACGAACGATCTGATGGCGGGCGAATTGCTCACTGAAGACAGCCTGATCGACCCGTCGCAGATCACGAATTGGGGCGGGATGTTGGGTGTGTCGGCGGTCGCCGTCGGGACGGTGCGCTACTACACGCTGATGCAGCCGGAGCAGCGCTACGTCGAACGGTACTCCTACCAACTCCAGAGGTACGTCACCGAGCGGGAAACGGCGCTGATCCGCAGTTTCCACCTCCGCATCGACATGAAACTGTACGACGCGACGACAGGCGAACCGCTCCTTTCATTGTCCCGCTCGCGGCGCGACGATCAGGCGCAGAGTCCGTTGAGCGCGGTTGTCTCGGAATTGGGCGGCTCAACGAACATGCTGCTCGCGTTGGCGGGGACTCCCATCCGAGAGTTCGCGCGTCGCGTCGCCCCGCATTTCGATTTTGAGGAAAGGTACTTGGCGAAGTGACCCGAAACGTGAGACGCATCGCGCTTTTCCTCATCGGTTGGACACTGACTGCCTATGGGTCGAACGCCTCGACGGGCGACGACCTGTTCGGACGCAACCAACCGACCTCCGCGTCAAAAGGGTGGAAATCCGTTCAGGGTGAGGGCGTCCGCGTGCTGTACCCGGTCGGCAACTTCGACGCGCTCGCCAACCGCTCGCTCGACACGGCGGAGTCGGCGCGGCGCGAGGTCGCGGCGGCGCTGAACGCCTCGCCAACCCGACTGGCGACGCTGATGCTGTTTCCATCGCGCAAGGAGGCGCTGCGCTCCAACGTCCCCGACAACGAACTGGACGAAGGCATCCGCGCGTGGACGCCGTTGCTTAAACACCGTTATCCGATCATCTTCGACGGTTCATTCGACGCGCTCGATCACGACATCCGACACGCCGTCACTCACGCGATTCAAACCGAACTGATGTACGGGGGCGGGGCGTGTTCGGTCGTTGGGCTTGAGCCGCTGTTTCA
>JAQBWJ010000498.1 GCA_027625215.1 Candidatus Poribacteria bacterium | reverse complement strand
CGCGCGTCCCGAAATCCTGTTCAACCTGCCCGTGAGCGGCGTTCCGGCGCATTTCTTCATCTATCACATTTATCCCTATGTCGATTTGTTCGGCGCGGCGGCGTGGGTGGAAGGCGCGGCGCGTTACGTCAACCTGCGCGACGACGCCACGTACGACGCCTTTGTGAACACGCTGACGGTCGGTTTCGCGGGCGGAGGCATCGGTCAATGGACGTGGGCGGGTGGCATCGACGTAAACTCGGCGGAACAACACGAGCGATGCGTCATGACGCGCGGCACGCTCCTGAATAACGGCGACGGCTGGCGGCTTTCCACACGCGAAGGCGAACAGGAACTCTCCAAGATCGCATCAGTTGAGGAATCGAGCGTGACGCACCACGATCAATGGCTGTCGGAAATCCGTATGAATCGTACCGATGATGCCAACCGCGACGCTCAAACCGCCTTGAACGCCATCCGCATCAGCCTGAGCGCGGAACAGGCGATGGAGACGGGACGCCGCATTATCCTCGCGGAGCCATCCCTATGAACGAATTCACCCACTTCGATGACTCCGGCGACGCTCGCATGGTGGATGTGACGGACAAGGACGTAACCCAACGCGAAGCCATCGCGCGGGGCGTTGTCACCGCGAAACCGGAGACCATCGCCAAAATCCGCGACAACGCCTTCGAGAAGGGCGACGTGTTGGACGTGGCGCGGCTGGCGGGTATCATGGCGGCGAAGCGCACAAGCGACCTGATCCCGTTGTGTCATCCGCTGCCGATTTCCGGCGTGAAGGTAACGCTCACGCTCAATGAAGCGCGTCATTCGGTGGAGATCGAGGCGCGCGTCCGCGTGACGGGACGCACCGGCGTCGAGATGGAAGCGTTGACCGCCGTTTCCGTCGCCGCGTTGACCGTTTACGATATGTGCAAGTCGGTCGATAAGGGCATGACCATCGGCGATATCCGCCTCATCCAAAAGACGGGCGGCAAGAGCGGCGCGTTCGTCCGAGAAGAAGGGCGCGCCTGATGCGCTCGGCATCGCTGGTGACGCTGTTTTGAGCAAGCGAGACTATTTCAAAGGGAAGACCGAAACATGGCAACCTACGAAGGCAAGTTGGTTGGAACGGGGTTGAAGATCGCCGTCGTCATCGGGCGGTTCAATGAGTTCATCACGTCCAAACTGCTCGGCGGCGCGATGGACGGGTTGATTCGCCACGACGTTGCCGAGTCCGACATCGATACCTACTGGGTCCCCGGTTCGTTCGAGATTCCCATCGCCACGCAACGGGCGGCGCAAAGCGGCAAGTACGACGCGGTGATCTGTCTCGGCGCGATCATACGAGGCGCGACGCCCCACTTTGACTACGTCGCGGCGGAAAACGCGAAGGGGATCGCCAAAGTCGCGCTCGATACGGGCGTCCCAACGATCTACGCCGTGCTGACGACGGACACGATTGAGCAAGCGATTGAACGCGCTGGCACGAAATCCGGCAATAAGGGCTTCGATGCCGCGATGACCGCTATCGAAATGGCGACGCTGTTCAAAGCGATTGGCGGATGACATGGCGGGACGCCGACTGAACCCCGTCATCTACCTCGACATGGACGGCGTTTGCGCGGACTTTGTGACCGCCGCCGTCGAAGCGAACGGCGCGTCGATGGACGAGATGCGTCGGCTCTGGACGGGCGATCACGCGGGCGAGTTCCACATGCACAAACTGATCGGCGCGACGCTCGACGGGTTCTGGGCGAAGATCGACGAGCGCGGCGATGCGTTTTGGTCCGAACTGGTTGAGTTCGAGTGGTTTCCCGACCTCTACCGCAGTCTTCGTGAGATCGCCCCGGTGGTCTTCCTGTCCTCTCCGTCCTACTCCCCGATGAGCCTGTCCGGTAAACTCGTGTGGCTGCAACAACGGTTCGGCAGGACGTTCCGCGACTTTATCTTGACCGGACACAAGCAGCAGTTGGCGTGTCGCGGCGCGATTCTCATCGACGACTACGACAAAAACGTGGATGCATTTCGTCGCGCGGGTGGAGAAGCGATTTTGTTCCCGCAACTGTGGAACTCGAACCACGCGCTTTCCGATCCGGTCGCATACACGCTGAACGAGGTCGCCAAATGGCGCAAGGGCTTGCGATGACTCGCCGCCGCATCGACCCGTCGATCATCATGTTGATCGTGTTGTCAATGTTGATCGGCTGTGCGTCTCAATCAACCTATCGCGGCGAACCCGACGGCGTGATGACGTTGGAACATCTGTTGGCGAAGTGGCAGGCGAAACTCCCCGACAAATGGCGCGGCGCGTACGCCTACGACCTCTCCAACCGCGATGCCGAGCGACTCCGCGAGTTCATGACCGACGCGATCAACGAAGCGATCACCCTCAGCCCACATCGCCCTTACGAGGACGTGTTCGCCGTATTGGTCGAAGCGTACCGCGTTCGGTACGAAGACGGCGTGAACAGCGCGCTCGGCGGACCGAGAGCCGTCACCGACATCGAATGGACGCTCAAGCACGCGATCCTCTACCCGGAGTTTGAGGCGACGCGCCGACTCATGTCGACAGCGGAGCGCGACCGCGACGCGAAACGGTTCCTGATCGCAGCGGGCGTACTCGCCGAGTAAGTCGGGTTGGCATACCGCCGGACGCGATGTATACTAGCCGCCTGCCATCATCTTTCTTACTTCGTGTCTCGCCGAACGAGCATCTCCGGGCATCGTCGGCTTTCGGTTTCAAGGGGTCTTCGATGCGGTGGAGCGTGAAACTCGCGTACGGCGTTTCGGGCGGACTGATCGCACTGTTCGTCCTGATGGCGGCGGGCGCGGTTCATCCCACCCATGCGGCGGCGATGTGGCTGTGTGCCGTCAGCGGCGCGTCGCTGATGATCGCCGCGCTGTTTGCCGAACGCTCCGCCGTCGCCCGCGCGGGACACGGTAACGCCGACTTCGACACCCTCACCTGCCGCCGCCTCCGCATCGTGGATGACGTTGGGCAAGTTTACGCGCTCCTCGACATCGACCGCTTCGGGGGACGCCTCCGTTTTCTCGACAACGACGGCAAAGCCTCTGTGAAAGTCGGCGCGGACAAAGACGGCGGTTCCCTGATCGTTTGGGGGAACGACGAGAAGTCCTCCGCGCGGCTGGGGATGGGTCCCGACGGCGGTTCGATGATGGTCTGGGGGAACGACGGCAGGGCGCGCGTCAAACTTGGGTTGGACGTGGAAGGCGGCTCCGTCGTTATTTGGGGTGAAGACGGCAAGGCGCGGTCAAAAATCGGGGCGAGCGCAGACGGTGGCTCGATCATCATTTGGGGCAACGACGGCAAACCGCGCGCGGCGGTCGGCGTGACGGGCGAGGGCGGCGTCATCGGCGTTTCCGGCAACGACGGTCGAGCGCGCGGCGTGATGGGAGTCGACGGCAG
>JAQBWJ010000497.1 GCA_027625215.1 Candidatus Poribacteria bacterium | reverse complement strand
ACAACCCGTTTCGGTTGATGGGGCTTGTCCGTTTCTCAGACGGCGACCGGGCGTTGATCGCAAAAGACGGGTCGGATTCGGGGTACTACGTCCGCGTCGGGGAAGACCTTGGCGATGGTTACGAACTCGCTCGTATCGAGACGTTCTCCGTCGTATTGGAGGGTGGGGCGATCCCAAACGTGACGCTTCAACTGGATACGTCGGTGGTCGGCGCTTCGGGCAACGCGCGGTTGAATCAACCGCAACAACGTTTGGAGTCGTCTCGCGGAAAATCCTCTGGCGAGCAACGTTGGGACCCTCCCGCCGGGATGAGTCGTGAGGAAATCATTCAAGAAGTGTTGCGGCGCGAGGGCGTCTTGTTGAAAGACGTTGAGCGTGACAAGTCGCTTGAGAACTCGCTCAGGGAAAAATATAAGTATCTGGAAGACCGTGTCCGTGACTAAGCGTCTGCTTGGCGAGAATGCAGGTGCTTGTAAATCCGCTGCGCGACCGGGCGCGTGATCGTCTTCACCGACATGAGATCATCCAGCGACGCCTGCCGCACCGCGTCCACATCCCCGAAGTGCAGCAGCAACGCCTGTTTCCGCTTCGATCCGATCTGCGGGATTTCGTCCAATACGGAGTGTGTCATCCGTTTGTCCCGTATGGTGCGGAGGTACGTCACCGCGAATCGGTGCGCTTCGTTGCGGATGTGTTGAATCATGTGGAGCGTGGGGTGGTCTTTACGCAGAATGAGCGGGTCCGACACACCCGGCACGAAGAGGTGCTCAAACCGTTTCGCCAGCCCGACGCGCGGCTGTTGCAGGTAGTCGATCTCTTGCAAAGCGTCCGACGCCGCGTTCAATTGCCCTTTGCCGCCGTCGATGATGATCAGGTTCGGCATCTCCGCGCCTTCGCTGATGCCGCGCGTGAACCGACGATGAATCACTTGGCGCATCGCCGCGTAATCGTCGGGACCTTCGATGTCGCGGACGCGGAAACGGCGGTACTCGCCGCGCGCGGGCTTGCCGTCCTCGAAGACGACCATCGAACCAACGATGATGTCGCCACCGAAGTTCGAGATGTCGTAACACTCGATCCGGCGCGGCAGGCGATCTAGGTTCAGCATCGTCATCAACTCCTTGAGCGCGGGATGGTCGTCCACGCTTCCGACGACGTTCGCCTCGCGTTGTTGGAGGGTGGTTGCCGCGTTGCGCGTCGCCAACTCGATCATCTCGTACTTGCGTCCGCGCCGCGCGACGTGTAGCGCAACTTTGCCGCCACGCTTTGTTTGAAGCCAGTCGCGTACCGTCTCTTCCATGTCGATTTCGACGGGAAGCACAACGGTTGCGGGCACATAGGACGCCTCCGCGTAGTACTGAGGCACGAACGCGGACAGCACCGACCGCGCCGGTTCTCCCTCGACATCGTTCAAAAAGAAATGTTCTCGCTCAACCAACTTGCCGCCGCGCACCATCAGCACCTGAGCGCACGCCACCGATCCGCGGACCGAGCAACCGATGGCGTCGTAACTTTCACCGCTTGACGAGTCGATCTGTTGCGCGTCCGTCGCTTTTTCGATTGCCTCGATCCGGTCGCGGAGGCGAGCGGCGCGCTCAAAGTTCAGGTCGGCGGATGCGGTTTGCATCTTGCGATTGAGATCATCGACAAGCGCGTCCGTCTTGCCGTTGAGGAACATCCGCACGCCGTCCACGATATCGCCGTACTCTTCGACGGAGATGTGGTCCGCGCACGGACCGGGGCATCGCCCGATATGGAAATCGAGGCAGACGCGGTGGCGATTGCCGGACTCCTGCAAATCGAGATGGCACGTTCGGATCGGGAAAAGGCGAATCAACTGCTTGATGGTGTCTCGCGTCGCTTTCGCGTGGACGAACGGTCCCCAATACTTGTTGCCGTCCTTCTCCGCCGAACGGGTGACGGAGATGCGCGGAAACGCCTCTTTCGTTGAGACGCGGATGTAGGGGTAACGTTTGTCGTCCTTCAGTTTGATGTTGTACTTCGGCTGGAACTGCTTGACGAGGTTGTTCTCAAGGACGAGCGCGTCCACCTCGCTCGACGTGTGCATCACCTCGATCTCGCGGACACGAGGGAGCATCGCGGCGATCATGGGCGAGTGCGGGTCGGTGGAATCTTGGAAGTACGAACGGACGCGGCTCCGCAACGACTGCGCCTTGCCGACGTACAGCACAACGCCGGACGCATCCTTCATGAGGTAAACGCCCGGACTTGTAGGCAGGTTCGCCAACGTCTGCTGGAGGTGCTGGTACGCCATGATTCCACGTCATCCTTCGCCATGGATTGTAACGCATCGAAGGGTTGCGTGGAACGAGAAGGGTCGGTTTTCGCCCTCTTTGAGGGGCGAAAACCGACCTCATCCAATCCGTTTCCGGCGAGGGAACAACGTCGTTTACGCTCGCTTCTTCGTCTTGCGATCCCATATTTTGGCGATGTAGGGGGCGGCATCCGGTGTCTTACAGCCCGTTTCGCCGTGATCGACTGTCACCTTGCCGATACGCTTCGCGGTTGCCGTCGCTGTTTCGGCGAACGCTTCAATCGTTCCGCCAATGGCGATCAGCGCGTTGTTCATCGAGTAACGGGTACGGTTCGGCGCAGCGTGAATGTTTGCTTCAATCGTTTCCAAGAGCGCGTTCAACTCGGCATCCGAATAGACTCCGCCCGCCATCACGAGATCAACAACGACGCCCCATCCCGCCGTACCGACCCATTCGTCGTCCGATTGAATCCACACCGCCGCCCTCTCCTTCGCGTACGGCGATTTTGCGGCGATATCGGACGCAAACTGACCCACCACGACGTAATACGAGGACATCCGTACCCACGCATCTAACTCGTCGGACGACAACGACGCGGGGTCTCCGATCATCGCGGCGAGCGTCATCGCGTCCACGTTTCCGGTCATCCACAGTTTCCTGGACAGGTCACCGTTCTTCTTGATCTTCTTCTTTAGTTTGTTCAAGTCCGCAAAACTGACGCCATACACGTTTTCGCCGCACCCGTGTCGCTTATAGATTTTGCGGTTCTGCTCGGTGCCAAGCGCTTCGAGTTGCGCGACCGCTTCTTCAAACGTCATCTCGTCCTCCCGCAATGTTCGGTGGTGAATCGCCCTCGCTATTGATGACGGGCGACCGTCGCGTCAAGTTACCGAACGATGTTGGCTAGGGGTTGCTCCACCCCGACCCGGCAAAGTTGAGCGTCGTCGCGGAAGGAGAGATAACGAAATATCCCTCCGCGCCTCTCAGATCGACGTTTGCTTGCGTGGTCGGCGGCAATGGTGGGTAGAACGAGACGAACCGTTGACCCGCTCCGTCAAGGTGAATCGCAATGCCGCCGCCGGGGATCAGGTCGGCAACCCTGCGAGGTGCGGCGGGTCGTCGCGGAAGCGCGAC
>JAQBWJ010000496.1 GCA_027625215.1 Candidatus Poribacteria bacterium | reverse complement strand
GTGGATGCGTCGCGGGCGCGGCTCGCGTTGACGGGTCTGACGCAGGGACTTCACAACGTCGTCGCTCGACTGACGGACGCGCAGAGCAACGTCGCAACGGCGGAGTACTCCTTCACCGTTGAACTCGATGTTGCGCCGCCGACCATCACAGTGAACACACCGACCGGCTTCGTCGCGGAACTTCGACCGCTCATCAGCGCGAGCTTCACCGACAACGCCTCCGGTGTTGACGACGGCTCCGTTGAACTCGAAATCGACGGCAGGTCCGTCACCGCGAATGTCGAAGAGTCCATCGTGACTTACACGCCCGGCAGCGATCTCGACGTGGGTAAACACTCCGTCACGCTGTCGGTGTCCGACGCGCTCGGCAACGAGGCGAAGGCGGAGTGGGAGTTCACGATTGAAACGACGCCGCCGAGTGTCAGCACAGTCGTGCCGACGCCCGGTCAGAAGATTCGCGGCAACGCGGACATTCGAGCCGAAATCACCGTCTCCGCGTTCTATACGGACGCGCAATCCGGCGTGGATGAATCTACAGTCACGCTGGCAGTGACGGGCGGCGGAGTGGCGGTTGCGGGAACGATCACCTCCCAATCCGCTTCGGCGATCTCGTGGAAACCGACGGCTGCTCTCGAAGCGGGCGTCTACACCGCGAGCCTGTCGGTCTCCGACAACGTCGGCAATAAGACGGACTACGAGTGGACGTTCATCGTTGAAGATGAAGTCGCGTTGACTCGTCCGCCGTTGATCGTGCCGAACCCGTTCGCAGATGAAGTCGGTGTCTGGATCGGCTTGGGTCGTGAAGCGGAAGTTAGCGTTCGCATCTTCGACTTCAACCAGCGACTGGTGGCGTCGCGCCCCGGCGAACTGTTCCTGCCGGGCGTGCAGAAGGTCTCGTTGTCGGACGAACTCGTTGGGTTCGCTCGCGGCGTCTACTTCTGCCAACTCATCATCGAAACGGGTGATGGAGAGCGCGTCGTCAAGGTCTTGAAGATGGCGAAGGTTCGCTAATAACGGAATCTGGTCGGGAGGCTCTCACCACAACATGAGAGCCTCCCGAACGATGCCGATAAAAACAGCACAAGGAGCGTAACAGAATGAGTCGGAGAACATTGAAAGCGTCCCGGCTGACGGTGTTTGGGCTGGTAGCGAGCCTGGTCGGTGCGGTCGCGCTCGCGCCTGCGGCGAACGCCAAAGACAACGGCGGGGCGTGGCTACTCGAACCTGTCGGCGCGCGGGCAACCGCGTTGCGGGCGTTCTCTCCGTTGGCGGACGACGCCTCGGCGGTGACGCTGAACCCCGCAGGGATCGCCGCGTTCAAACGAACACAAGTCTTGCTTTACACGCGCGAGGGAAGCCTCGACGCGCGCGAACATTATCTCGGCACCGTGTGGCCCATCGGGACGGACGGCACGTTGGGCGTCGCGTGGCGCAACGCGGGCGTCGGCGACAGCGATGACGCCCCCTTCACGGGCACGGACGACGCGGGCAACATCACCGGGTCGCTCGGCTACAAGGCGAACTCGTTTGAACTCGCGTATGGTCACGCGATCAACACGACGTTGAGCGTCGGCGGCGCGTTGGGTCTGGTGACGGACAGTTTCAGCGGCGTGGTTGAAGGCTCCGCCTACGCGGACGACGAAAGCAGTTCCGGTTTTCGCGGGTTGACGGTTGGTGTGACCGGCATCGCCTCCGAAGTGGTGAACTACGGTGTGGTGCTGCGGAACGTGGGCGGATCGCTCGGCACGGACGGGACGATCCCGGTCGTGTTCGCGGCGGGCGCGGCGGTCCGTTATCCGAAGTTGAAGTCGGCGGTCGTGTCCGTTGAACTTGAACGCATGTTCGTTGACCTCGAAGAAGCGACGACCAACATCAACATCGGTACCGAGTACACGTTGAACCCGATTGCCCTGCGCGTCGGCACGAGTCAAAGCGCCGACCGCAACCGTTGGTTCGCCGGGTTCGGGGTGAAGTTGTCGGCGTTGCAAGTCGATTACGCCTATCAATTCGTCAACAGCGCGGCGCGACGGCTTGCGGATTCGCCGAAGCATTACGTCTCGCTGTCGTATCTCTATTAACCCACACGCGATCAGAGACGAAAGGAGTCGAGATATGATGAAAACTCACGTCACACGTCGCTGGACGCGGTGGAGCATGGTCGCTTTGGCGATCTTCGCGTTCGCCGTTTCGCCCATCATTTCACAAGAGTACGAAACGGTGACGGTGAAACAGGGCGATACGCTTTGGGGACTGGCTGTGCGGTTCCTCGGCAGCGGCTACATGTACCAGCAGTTCGTTCCGATCAACACGTTCCGTTCCGGCAATCCAGGACGCATCTATCCCGGTGAAGTGTTGAACATCCCCGGCACGAGCAAAGCGCCGGAGCCTGTCGTTGTCGTCGTTCAGCCGGAGCCGGAACCCGAACCGGAACCCGTCGAGATCGAAATCCCCGTCAGCGTGCTTGAACAGATGCTGACCGCGATGAATATGAAACTCGCGGCGATGAGCGCGGACTTGGATTCGATCAAGTCGCGGTTGAGCGGTGTTGAAAGCGGGCTCAACGGACTGCAGAGTGACGTTCAGTCGCGCAGCGCGGCTCCGGTCATCAACCTCGACGCGATTGAAACTCGCTTGAGAACGTTGGACACCTCCGTCTCGACGCTCATCACGACCGAGATCAAATCGGTGCGAAGCTCGCAGGAAGCGACAGCGGCGGAAGTCAAGACGCTCAAGGGCGAACTGGCGTTCCTCACGCAGTCCGTCGAAGCGCAGGCGGCGATCCAGAAGAAGGCGTTGGAAGAACTCAACGCCAAACTCGCGCCGCAGGAACCGATGGAAGCCGCCGACATTGCCAAGAAACGCAGCACGGCGGGTCTAATCGCGGTTTTGGCGACGGGCATCGCGTACATCGCGGTTTCGGCGACTCGATAAAAGTCCCCGTATCGCGCCAAGAACATTTCCAAAAAGGAAGGCAGGGGACTCGATTCTCTGCCTTCCTTTTGCGTTTGAGGGGAAAGAGGACGGTATCCCGATGTTAACGTTCGACCGAATCATCCCACTGCACGGCGACCGCGTCTCCGGCAACGACGACGCAGCGAGGATCGGGCTGGCGTGGGTCGGCGGGAAGCGTTGCGCGTTCGTTCGGTTCGACGGCTCGCCGTTGACGATGACTCAAGCGCGTCAGGTTGCGCGGCTGATCTCCGTCGCGGAACAGACAAAGGTCCCCGTCGTGCTGACAGGAGCCTTCGCCGTGCCGGAGGGCGACTCCGAAGCGACACGGGCGGATACGGAACGCATCGGCGTGTTGCTGGAGAGTCGGGTGGCGGTCGTGCGTGTTGCGGAGCCGGACGAGTCCGACGATGAACTGTCGCTTTATGATGTCGTCGTCGTTACGAATGCCGGGACGACGCACCCAAAC
>JAQBWJ010000495.1 GCA_027625215.1 Candidatus Poribacteria bacterium | reverse complement strand
CTCAATGATAGGCAACTCCGCGATGCCGGGAACAACTTCCCACCCCAGACGCAATAGTTCAAGTACGCCGCCCGCCGTGACGCTCTTCTCGTACCCCATCTCCTCGACGGTCGCGCCGACGAGTAATCGTCCGTCACTTTTGGGACCGAAGTAGGCGAATTCGCGCGCGTTGATCGCCCACACGACATGATTCAGGATGGGAGGTTCAGGCTGCTTGAGGGAGAGCATCTGTCCCTTGACGGGGCGCACGGGCGGTTTCGCGCCGTCCAACCCGTCGATCATTCCCGACCACGCGCCCGCCGCGATCACGACGGAGTCCGCGTGAACGATCTTCCCGCCGACCAAGACACCGACCGCGCCGCCGTTCTCAATGACGACCTTCTCGACCGTCGCGTTGCCTCGTAAGGTTCCGCCAGCGTTCTCAAACGCCTTCACCAGCGCGGAACCGAGCGCGCGCGGTTCCACCTGATGGTCCTCCGGCGAGTACAACCCGCCGACAACCCGCCGCGATAGGTACGGCTCGCGCTCGCGCATCTCATCGCCCGACAACCATTCGACGGGCAACCCCATGTCCAGTTGATGGCGGTGTAGAAATCGCAGTTGTTCCGCGCCGTCTCGATCCATCGCGACGAACAACGTCCCCTCGTCTCGATAATCGACCGAGACGCCGGAGTCCGCCTCAATCTCTGCCGCGAACCGACGCCAGCGAGTCATGCACTCACGACCAAGCACCGTGATCGCTTCTTCCTCTGGACGGAGCTCCATCTGAGGCGCGAGCATCCCGGCGGACGCCCAAGTGGATTCGCGCATCGGTTCGCCTCGTTCGTACACCGTGACGGACACGCCCGCCTTCGCCAGTTTCCACCCGACACCGAATCCGCAAATACCGCCTCCGACGACGGCGACGTTCAAATCGCTCATCGGTAGGTCGATTCAGTTCTGTTTGAGGAATTGGGAACAATCAACGGCATGAATGGGAGTCGCTTCCTACGCCGGTATGAGCCGGGTCAGGTTCGGAGGGTATGATCTCAGCCGCCTCGACGCCGATTCGCGTCGGACGACACCCCTGCGCCGTCCATCATGGTAGACGACGGGAGATCGCGTCGTCAAATGCTACGGCGGGGTGGTTGTCCGATTCAACGCGAACCAACTTGCGATACCGTTATTGAGCACCTAACATAGTGGTGAAGTGATCGGCGCAACATCGCCACCGAATGGACAACCGGAAGACGAACGGAATGAGACGCGACACCGGCAGACCTTGTGTTTTCAGATTCTCGATTGTCGTCCTTTTCCTGCTCGGACCCGTTATCGCAGGTCTGACCGCGACTTCAAACGTCAAGACCGGAAACAAGTCGTATAAGGTTAAATACGACGTGATCCTCGAATGGCTCACGCCGAAGCAAGACCCGTCCACTCCGACCGGACACGACGATTGGGCGAATGCCAACCTCTCCGCCAGTGAAACGGATAGCGTGGCGGTCTACCGCTTGGTGATGAACCAAAACCTCAAGATTTACGCGCCGACCCAGACCATCCTTACCCACACGACCACCGGCGAAACGTTGGCGACGTACTATCGTATCGACTCGGACGGGAATGGAACGTCAAGCAACGGGTTCGATACGACGGGCGTGCACGGCGTGGCCACTACCTGTACGTCGGGGGAGGCACGACGGCGTGGGAGATTCAGGAGGGGGAGAGCCCGGCGACGTTTCTTCAAAACACGGGCGGGCGGCGCGTCAGCCAGCAGGGAAACGATGGGAACGTGCTGATTACCGTCACCGTGCGCGGGTTGAACGGAGAGGACTTCGGCCCCGACAGCGACCAAACTGAAGCGCCCGATGTCGGCGACTATGAAGCGACGTTGATCCTAACGGCATACGACCTGTGAGGAAGCGCATGAATCGAACGATCAAACATCATGCGACAAAGTGGGGAGTCGTCTCGGCGATTGCCTTCGCGTTCATTCTGTTCTTGTTCACCGACTCCCGTGACGCGGACGCCGCTGCGAAAGTGTGGTGGACCGATCACACGTCCGACGACATCCCGAATATCACGACGTGGGACAATTCGGTGGCGATGGATCGCACCTATACTCGGACTGCGACGTTGAACATCCGCGAAATGGGCGGCGCGACCGTGACCGTTCACGCGATTGAAGACCTGTCGAACGACATCACGCTGAACACGCAATGGATGTTTACGGCAGATACCTATCTCGTCGGCGTGAACACCGGGGTGAGTGTGCTGAATCAGAACCCCGCGCAAGGTTGGAACAACTTTGTGTCGACTGCCGCGTTCATGAACGGCGGCGTGACAGTGACGGCGGTTGGGTCGGATGAAACATGCGTGTTCACCATCACGGCGCAGGGGCTGAATCCGAACGATTCCGGCTACGACAGCGACTCGACCGCCTCGCCCATGAAGCAGACCTACTCCGCGAACTTGAACCTCCGCGCAGACGGCTTCTAGCGCGACGAGACGCGCTTCATCGACAGCCCGACGCGCCCGCGCTCCAGATCCACTTCCATCACCTGAACGCGCACGATCTGCCCGACTTGCGCGACCTCTCGCGGATCGTCCACCCATTTCTCGGACAGTTCGGAGAGGGGAACAAGCCCGTCCCGCTTGACGCCGATGTCCACGAACGCACCGAAGTTCGTGACGTTCGTCACGCGCCCCTCCAGTTCCATCCCGATTTCGAGGTCGTCCAGCGATTGCACGTCCTCGCGGAGTTCCGGCGCGGTGAATTCGGGGCGCGGGTCGCGTCCGGGACGGATGAGTTCGGCGCGGATATCTTCAAGGGTGAAGCGTCCGACGCCTTCTTGGGCGTCTTCGAACTGCGCGACATCCAACCGCGCCGCGAGCGACGGGTTGCCGACGAGCTCTTCCAGCGACACGTTCAACGACTTTGCCATCCGCTGCACGACGGCGTACCGCTCCGGGTGGACGGCGGTGCGGTCAAGCACCTGTTTCGCGTCGCGGATGCGGAGGAACCCGGCGCACTGCTCGAACGTCTTCGCGCCAAGACCTTTCACCTTCGTCAGTTCTTTGCGCGACGCAAACTTGCCGGAAGCGTCGCGCTGCGCGACAACCGCCGACGCGATCCGTTCCGACAGCCCCGACACGCGCCTCAACAGAGCGACGGACGCTGTGTTCAACTCGACGCCGACGCGGTTCACGACGCGCTCGACGGCGCGATCCAGTTCTTCCGCCAACGCTTTCTGGTCCACATCATGCTGATACTGCCCGACGCCGAGTGACTTCGGGTCGATCTTGACGAACTCGGCGAGCGGGTCTTGCATCCGTCTTGCGATTGAGACGGCTCCGCGCAAGGACACGTCGAGGTCGGGGAGTTCCTCGCGGGCTTGGGCGGAGGCGGAATAGATCGACGCGCCCGTTTCGGGGACGATGGC
>JAQBWJ010000494.1 GCA_027625215.1 Candidatus Poribacteria bacterium | reverse complement strand
ATCGCCGAAGACCAGGAGGCTACCGAGGACGCCGCCTGAACGCCATACACAACATTTGATAATATCTCAAGTTGCCCGTCATCGCACGAATCCACCGTTTGTCATCGCGTTTGCAACCCATTACACTGTCGCCATCCGAATGCAAAAACCGTCAACGGTCGATGGTAAACTCGCGTTGATATGGTAGATGGAAGGCGCTGAACACATCGGCGCAATCGCAAGGTAAGGGAGCAACCATCATGTTCAGCAGATCACGACGCACACAGCCTCGACGTTCCGCCATTGCGTGGATCGGCGTTCTCGCGTTGGCGACGACGACCGCGTTCGCCGATTACTACTATGGCGGCATCTACGACTACGAATACACCTACGCCCCCGAACGACTCAGCCGCGAACACCGCAACGGCGCGGAGATGGACGACTGGCTGGAGCGCGGCAACGCGACCGTCACCCTGAGTCCCGCGTTCGACGACGGTATCCGCGTCGCGGCGTGGGCAACCGACTACAACACGCCCGACGACGAGTTCGACTTCGGCATCGCCAGCGCGATCTACCTGTTCGACGTTCCGTACCGCGCCCGTCAGATCATGATTCGCGTCCGGTACGAGGGCAACGGCGTCGCCCGCGAGTTCGGCTCCGACGAACCGATTGCGGGTCGCGTGTGGGTCCGTTCCGAACATACCGAAGGACGCGAAGATGCCCCGTTGCAGGGCGATACGTTCGTCCTTCGCGCGAACGAACGATCCGAGACGATACGCATCCCTGCGGCGCGATACGTGAACTCGCGCGGGCAGATCGAAGTCCACGTCGTCGCGGACGGGCAAAACCGCATCGACGTTCAGTACCTTGAAGTCGAATCGTTCAGCCGCGAAGAAGAAGTGCGCGTTGTGCGACGTCACATCCCGTCCTATACGTGGGCGCCGTGGCGGTCGTACACCTACCACGTCTTCTACGGAGGGTCGTTCTACTACCCGACGGACTACGGCTACTACCTCTATTGGGACTTCCCGTACAGCAGCGCGACGTTCGTGTCGGTACGCCGGAACTACTACGGCTATTTGACGGGATATCGATATCGATATCCGCATCGCGCCGTTTACGTGAACCATTGCTACTACCCGACCTATCGAACGCAGACGGTGCGGAGGGTCAGCCGATGGTCGCCGTCGTTGAGCGCGGTGCGCGACGAATATGAACGCGGTCGAACAAGCGGCAAACTCCGCACCGCCCCGAAAGAGGCGCAAGCGGCTAGCCGCAACGTGAGCGCCGCTATCGAGAACTACCGCACGTCGCCGGAACTGTCGTCCGTGACGACGAAACAACGGCGCGCGGCGACGGAAGCGACACCCCTGTATCAGACCTCCGCGAGTCGCTATCAGGAAAGCGTGGACGGCTCGAAACTCCGACGCGCGCCGTCAACATCGACCTACAACCGCTCTACGCCGACTTACGACCGGACGTATGAGAGTTCGTCGCCGAGCCGGACGTACGATTCGGATGCCTCGAAAGCGCGTCGCGCGCCGACCTACGACAACTCCCGCAGTTCGTCTAGTGGGTCGAGTGGATCGCGAGTCTACAACCGCTCGGATGACGAGCCGAAGTCGTCCAGTTCGTCATCCTCTACCAAGT
This sequence comes from Candidatus Poribacteria bacterium, assembly GCA_027625215.1. Classification (GTDB taxonomy): domain Bacteria; phylum Poribacteria; class WGA-4E; genus JAQBWJ01. The sequence continues at coordinate 1,794 of JAQBWJ010000494.1, read as the reverse complement.
CGAGTCGAACGTCGAGCGGTTCGTCCAGCAGTTCGACCAAGTCCGCTCCGGCAAGTTCATCGAGTTCCTCGTCATCCAATGACGAGGACGACGAAAACACGAAGAAGCGGCGGGCTCGATAAGTCATCACGATTCTCTTGCCTTAACGAACGGTCGGACCGATTTATCAGTCCGACCGTTCGTTTTTTTAAAAATCGATTTGACACGGGTAATCGAGTCGGACTACATTACCATCGTTAATCGTCGATTAACGATTTAACATCACACCGAAAGGAACCGTCACATGACGGAACAACGTCTCGACACGACACCGAACGCGGCGGACTGCTGCGATTGCGACGAGTGCGACGAGTGCTGCGCGGGCGACTGCTGCGAAGGCGCGAACTGCGATTGCTGCGGCGACGAATCCGTCGCAGAATAAGCGTTCGAAAGGGCGCGGATGGGGTGACGACCACGTCCGCGCCTTGCCCTTCACCCTCTCTCAAAGGCGACCGGACGATGACGGACGAACAACTGGCGTTATGCGCGAAAGCGATGGGACATCCGGCGCGCGTGCGGATCATGCGGCACTTGATCTCGCAGCGTCGGTGCGTCGTCGGCAGCATCGTCGAGGAGATCGGGCTGGCGCAATCAACCGTCTCTCAGCACTTGAAGATGCTGAAGGAGGCGGGTCTGATTTTCGGAGAGGTGGACGGCGCGCGCGTCTGCTACTGCGTGAACCCGCCTGTTCTGACGGCGTGGAACGAATCGGTCGCCCTGCTCGCTGCCGCAGCGACCGCGTGCGAGGGTGAATGTGAGTGTGAATGCGATCCGTCCTGCCCGTTGTCGCCAGACGGCGCGTGAAGCGGCTACTTGTCGTTCCCTAGATAGGGACGTTCCCCGCACAACAGCACGCGCTTGGAGTTGTCCGTGTCGTTCAACTCATCGACCGCGTGGTAGCCGAACGTCATGCTCATGCGCGTCTCGTCGGTATGATTCTCGCCTGCCGCGTGAATCAACATGCTGTCGATGACGAGCATCCCCCCTGCGGGCATCGGAACGGGCACCGCCTGTTCCATCAACCCGGACTCCCGAATCCAGTCCGACTCGTACAGGCTCTTGACGGACAGGCTTGGCAGCAGGTGCGATCCCGGAACGGCTCGCGTGCACCCGTTGTCGAGGTTCGTGTCTTCGAGGTAGACGATAATCGTGCAGATCGTCCGCGACCACTGCATCACGTCGCGGTGATACTGCGCGTAATCGCCTCTGAGTCGAAGAGTGGTGTGGTTGTGCCGATTGCGGATGTACTCGATGTTCGGTCCGATGAGCAGTTTCAGCGGTTCGAGGATTTCATGGCACGCAATCGTGTCTCGGAAAATGCGGGCGCGGTCCCAAAGGTTCGAGAGGCGCACGATTTTCCCGTCGCGGTTGCGGACGACCGGTTCGACCACGTTCTCCACGTCGCGCCAGATCGCGTCTTTCAACTTGGCGACGTGGTCCATCGAGAGTCTCGTCGGCATCTGGAGGAAACCGTTGTGGCGGAACAACCGGAGATGGTCTGAATTGAGTGGCATCGCGTCGTCCTCCCTTGCATCGCCCCCACAAAGACGCCATCGCGGGTTCATCGAGAATAGAGCAGCGGGTTGATTTCCGTGATGGCGATGTCGCCGGGTTTCGCGCCGGGAAACCATGAGTCGAGGTCGTTCTGACGGTTCGGATTATCCGGCTCCGCGATGACCGCGCCATCCGCGTAGTAGATGATGGTCATCGCCTCGCGCATCCGGTCGGTTTGATTGCCTGGTGCCGAGTGCATCG
>JAQBWJ010000493.1 GCA_027625215.1 Candidatus Poribacteria bacterium | reverse complement strand
CCGGCGCGTAGTACGAGCCGCTCGTGAACACCGTTTCCAACTGCAACGATTCGACCTGAGCCTTCTTTGCGACGAGCTCGATCCGCATCTGCTCTTGCCGAACCCTCTCCCGCTTCAACTCTTCGCGCATCTGCGTCGCCTGATGGCGGTCTTCTTTTTCCAGTTCGGCGACCATCTGCCGACCTTGAAAGTCGATCTGCGCGAGGTTCGTCTCGATCTGGTCAAGCGTGCCGTCGATATCGGCGAGCGTCTTCTGTTTGAACGGCTCGGTGACGACGTGCTTCACGATCACGGGACGTTTCAATATCAGCGACATGAGGCGATCACTCGACATAAAAAAGGTTGACCAACCGCCACGTCGATCAACCGTCTGTCTCAGACGTTCAGATCGGTCTACGTCGCGCGCGTGTTTTGGCGTTCAACTTCGGCGAATCGTCCCGATTTGGGTCAGATGCAATTCCCGAATCGGCGTCTCCCTCAAACGTCGGAGATGACGGCGTCACTCGATGATCTCGAGCACCGCTTTTCTGTCCTCGCGCATCGCGGCGGCGGCGAGCACGGTCCGCAACGCCCGCGCGGTGCGTCCCTGTTTGCCGATCACCTTACCCAAGTCGTCTTCGTCGACGGTCAACTCAATGATCGTCGTTCGTCGCTCGTTGAATTCGTTCACCGACACCTCGTCGGGCGAGTCAACGAGCGATTTCGCCAAAAACTCGATGAGTTCTTTCATGCCAGCCATTCGACTATCCTATTATTCGGATGCTGTTGTCGCCTCGTCCGAAGCGGCTGCGGCGGCTTCCACCTGACCGGGCGCCTTGAATTTTTGCCAGACGCCGATGCGCCGAAGCAACGCTTTGGCGGTATCGCTCGGTTGAGCGCCCTGTTGCAGCCAGTAGAGCGAGCGTTCTTCGTTCAACTCGAGTTTCTGCTCTTCCGGCACGGGGTCCCAGTAGCCGAGTTGTTCGACGAATTTGCCGTCGCGGTTCGCCTTTTGATCGGCGACGACGACGCGGAAAAACGGACGCTTCTTGCGTCCCGCGCGTTGCAGTCGGATGCGTGCTGACAAGTGGATTTCCCTCCGTCAGAATCGTAGTGCGTGTCTCATGGCGCGTTGCTTCTTGCCCTTTTTGCCAACGACGCCGAGAGTCATGGACGACAGTTGCTTCATCGCTTTGTTCATCTGTTGCAGTTGCTGAATCAGTTGATTCACCTGCTGCACCGTTGTGCCGCTTCCTTTGGCGATGCGCCTTTTGCGGCTCGCATCCAAGATGCGGTGGCTGCGTCGCTCCTTCGGCGTCATCGAGAGAATGATCGCTTCGACCCGTTTCAGTTGGGACTCGTCCGCCTCGACGCCCTTTGCTTTCAGTTTGTCGAAGCCGGGAATCATCCCCATCAGTTGGTCGAGGCTGCCCATGTTCTGAATCTGTTTCAATTGGTCCAGGAAATCCTCGAAGTTCAGGTCTTGCTGTTCGAGGATTTTCGTCTCGAGCTCCTTGACCTTCGCTTCATCCATCGCCGCTTCCGCTTTTTCAATCAGCGAAAGCATGTCGCCGCGACCGAGAATCCGCGAGGCGATGCGGTCGGGGTGGAACTCCTCAAGCGCGTCCAGTTTTTCGCCCGTGCTGAAGAACTTGATCGGCACGTTCGTGACGCCGCGAATCGAAATCGCCGCGCCGCCGCGAGCGTCGCCGTCCATCTTTGAGAGGACGACCCCCGTCAGGTTGATCCGTCGGTGAAACTCCTCCGCGACGGACACCGCTTCCTGACCCGTCGTCGCGTCGGCGACCAACAGCACTTCCGTCGGGTTGACCGTCTTGCGGACTTCCTCGAGCTCCGTCATCAACTCGTCGTTCGACTGCAACCGCCCTGCGGTATCCACGAGGATGACGTTGTGCCCGTTCCGTTCCGCGAACCGCAGCGACCCCAGCGCGATATGCGCCGGAGGCGTACTCGCCGCCATCGTGAAAACGGGGACGTTGATCTGCCCGCCCAGCACCTGCAACTGCTTGATCGCGGCGGGACGGTACACGTCGCACGCGACCATCACGGGCGATTTGCCCTCTTTTTGCAGTTTCTTGGCGAGTTTGGCGGTGGCGGTCGTTTTGCCCGCGCCGTTCAACCCGACCATCAGGATGACCTGCGTGCCGGAGGACGCGACGTTCAGTTTCTCCGCCTTTTCGCCCATCAGCGCGGTCAGTTCTTCGCTGACGATGGTGAGCACCTGCATGTCGGGCGTCAGGCTGCCGATCACGTCCTGACCGAGCGCGCGCTCCCGAATCTTTGCCACAAAGTCACGCGCCACCTGAAAGTTGACATCCGCCTCCAAGAGCGCAAGGCGCACTTCGCGGAGAATATCCTGGATATTCTTCTCCGTGAGGCGTCCCTGCCCACGCAGTTTCTTAAACGTGTCCTGAAGTTTTTCGGACAAACTTTCAAACATCGAGCGCGTTCCAAACGGGCATCGCAGTTAGGTGTGCACAAAACGGGCGCAGTATGTGATTCTATCCCGCTAAAGGTGGAATGTCAAACGCGAACGCGCGGCGATTACGCGCTATCAGCGCGTGTAAGGCTGAAGTGACGCGATTGGGACTGTCTCGTCGAATTCGTCGCGCTGCGAAGCGGGGATACGGATAGAGCAGCGAAGCCTTCGCCTGTCATTGAGACAACAGGCGAAGGCTTCGGCGCTTTACTACTTGTCTTTTAGGGACGCCCACGTCGTCGCCAGTTTGCCCTGCGGCTCGACGGCGAGGGTCCCGATTTGGTAGATGAAGTATACGTCATCCGTGACGTTGTTCGCGTCGCACCAGCACCAAAACGCCTCGACCGGAGGGTCGCCGAACTTTGCGGTCATCGCCGCCGCGCCGAACCCCCAGACCCCCTGTCCAAACTGCTGATACTGGGTGAGTTGCTTCCAAGCGGCGGCATCGAAACCCGGCTGTTCCCAACCGTCTTTGCGGTTGGCGACCGGATCGCCCGCGTCGCAGACCCACGCTTCTTCCATCGCGGACGGAATGTACGTGCCGTCATCGAGAATGATGTCCGCGATGAACCCTCCAACGCCCGCGCCGCCGGGTTCCGCATCATGGACATAGATGGCGACAAATGCGCTGTCGTTCTTGAGATTGAACTCCGTCACGGTCGGCGCTTGCCAGTCGGCTCCCTCAGCGACTTTATCGCCGTTCACAAACACCTGCCATGTATTGTCGCCGCTGACTCTCACCGTCGCGGCGGACGCGGTCGCGGCGAGTACGGACAACGTTACCGCCCAATGCAATATCTTCATCGTGCCCTCCCAGGCTCAGAAGTGGTTGGAATCAGCGCGTATCATATCGAAATACCGCTTCAATGTAAAGTTGCCGAGATATGATCGAAAGTTGTGTATGGGCGAATTGAATCAGGTGGCGTATCCTTGGTGGGTCTCAA
>JAQBWJ010000492.1 GCA_027625215.1 Candidatus Poribacteria bacterium | reverse complement strand
CCCTCAGACCGCCTTGGGGCGCGCCGCGCTCCATGTCCCAACGGTAATGGTCCGTTCTCGCGGCGCATCCGAGCCACCCCGCGAGAACGATCAACGCCAAAAGCAGACGAATCGGAGCAAAATGGTTCATAATGGATTGGTAGTTTGAAGAAGGGGGAACGTGTTCCGATGACCGAAACGAAAATCAGCCCGAAAACCGTCAAAGAAATCCGCGCCGAGCGGAAGATCAACCTGCAACAACTCGCGGAGATGACCAACATCCCTTTGCGCGTCTTGCAGATGATCGACCAACGCCACTATCGCGCCTCAAAGGAGCAGGTGCAGTCTCTCGCGGACGCGCTCGGCGTCTCGACCGACGAGCTCGACATCGGGCTGCCGCAGACTTTCCCCGGCACATGGGGTTCCGGAGGCACGTACTCTTGATGCCGCTCGCATTACCGCGCGTGCGCCGCGAGTTGTTCGATCAACACCGGCTCAATCGCGTCTCGAATCGCGCGGAACCCGCCGACGAGGTGTTCCGTCGCCAGAAACCCCGACGCCGCTTTTCGATGCCCGCCGCCGTTGAACACCCGTTTCGCAATGTCCGACACGTCGAGCTCGTCGCGGTCGGTGCGAAAACTGATCCCCACGTCCGTCCCGAAGATGTTCAGCAGCGCGACCAACTGTCCGCCGTCCTGCAACTCGTCCGCCACGTCGGAGGTGTCCCGCTTGACGTAGGCGATCTTGATAGGCACGGGCGCGTCGTCAAAGAGGTACATCGTGTTCTTGGCGCATTCCACCGCGTCGAGAAACAACGCCTCGCCGCGCTTCCACCTTCCGCCCGACGCCCGAATGAACTCCTCCGGCGATGCGGTTTCGAGCGCGAGGTCGAGTCGGTCGAAAATCTTCTCTTTCAACAGCCACGTGACGCGACGCCCTGAGTTCCGCTGCTGGTTCAACCATAGGTCGCGGTCGTGGGCGAGGGCGACCCATTTCTCAAGACGCGGCGTGATCCGCGATTGCACCACCCGTTCAAGATAACTGTAGACCAAGTCCGCCGCGCAGTAGTTGCCGGACGTATCGACGTACACCTCTTGAAAGCCGCTCGTGTCGAGTGAGTTCGTCGATTCGTGGTGATCGAACAGGACGCGGTGCAGCAACGGGTCGCGCATCCACGAGGAGTCCGCGTCTTCCTCCGAGAGCCCGATATCACAGATGTAGAGCGTCTCCGCCTGCGTCTCCTCCAACGCCTGTTGGATGATCTTTTCGCGGTCAACGCCGTAACTGAGGAAGCGCACGCGGTTTTTCGGCAGATCGAACGCATCGACCAAGCACAACGCGCTCACGAATCCGTCCAGATCGTAATGGGTGACTACCAAAGCGTCTTCGAGACTCGTATCCTCCCGAAACGGCATGAACTCCTGCTTCCTAATCGGCGGGGGGTCGTCGTAATCGGTTTCTTCCGGGTCCGTCCCGCGAAGTGTAGCGTCCAATTCCTAAAAGACACAAGCCCGATTCGCCGCGCGTACATGAGAAATCGGGACGCGAACGCCCCGACTCCCCACATCGCGCCAGCGATTTCAGCGCCCTTTGATCGCGCCCCAAGAGGTGGCAAGTTTGCCCGCCGCCTCGACCGACAACGTTTCAGACGACAACGTGACGAGGTTGGTCGATGCCGGGTCTTTGCCGAAGACGATGGCGTTTTCGCCCCAGCCCGTCCAACCCTTTTGACCGTCTTGACCCGCTTCGTCGTCGCCATCGTTGACGATCAATGCGAAGCCGATCTCATGCCCCGCGTTCATCGGCGCGGGCGAGAGGTCCACCGCTGGGAAGAACAGTTCGTAGACCGTCAACTTGTCTCCCTCGTTCCGCGCGAAGGCGTACTCGACGGTGGAGGCGTTCGGAGCCTTCGCGTGCGCCGCTTCCCGTTGAAACTCCGGCGTCTTCGAGTTCGCGCCGCCCAACCCGAAGTTGTAGGCGTAAACCGCTCCGTTGAACGCGCCTGCGAGTCGGTCGTTCTCCGGGTCGATCATCGACTGAACGCCGTCGCCGTTCCAGATGGCGGCTCCCGCGTTCGTGTTCAGGTGTGAATCGTCCGTCACTTCGATGGCGAGGTAGACCCCGTCCGTATTCCAAACGATGCGGAACCGGACGCTGTGGTCGTCTTTGCCGTTCCATTTGCCGCCGTCATGTTCCGTGAACTTCGACAGTTCGACGGCGTTCGTCACGAGCGCCCAGTCGCCGAGATCGGCGTCGATGTCGAACTCGAAGCCGCCCGTGTTCATCGCCTCGTACTCGTCGTCCTGCGCGGACGCGCCGAACGAGACACCCATCGACAACGCCGCCGCAAACACCGTCATCCCGATTCGTTTCATCATGCGACCCTCATTCATGTGAGAGGAAGATTGGTGCGATTCCGTGAACCTATTATACGACTTACCGAATCGTATCGGAACGCGAACTTATTTGGTTGGATTCCCCTCTCTGCCACGCGAGGCGTTCCAGCCAGTCGCGCGCTTCGAGCCGTTCGCCCTCCGTCGCGGAGAGTGTAAGCGCGTCGGCGAAGGCGCGTTTGGCGTCGTCCCACCTTTGTTGTCGAAGATGGGCTCTCCCGACGAGTTGTTGAGTTTCTCGGTTGAAGTCGTCCGTCGGCAGTCCGAGCGCGCTCGCCGCCTCCAACGAAAGCGCCGCCGCCTCCCATTCTCGCTCCGCGAATAACGCCCGTCCCAACAGATAATGTCCGTGCGCCCATCCCGATTCGCGCGCGGTCAGTTCGCGCATCCGGTAGAGACGGAGAGAGTCGTCCGACGGCGCGAAGTACTGTTGAACAAGAGCCTGCGACTCCGGAGGCAGAGAGCGCGCGTCGCGTTTGATCCATGCGCCGCGCGTGTAGGAAGGGTAGGCGTCCGCGTCGATGACGCGGGTATAGGCGTCCCGCGCGGCATCGACATCGCCGAGATGCCATGAGGCGTCGCCGAGCGCATCGGTCGCCCGCGTTTTCAAAGAGTCGGAGGCGCGTTCGTCCCCAATCAACGCCTTCGCGCCGTTCAGAACGTCTTCCCAACGCTCCGCCGCCAGTTCCACCTGAACGATGCGCCACGTCCACTCAGGGTTTTGCGGTTCGTGTTGGCGTATTCGTGTGAAGAGTTCCCGCGCTTCATCAAAATCCGACACGCGATATCGTTCCCACGCCTCCGATTCGAGGCTGGCAATCTCCCTCGCGCACGCCTTTGCGAAGATGGGCGGTCGGTCGAAGCGTCGTTCCGCTTCCTGCATCTCCGTTTCGGGGACCTCCACCGCGTCGATGAACGCGAGCCATTCGTCCCGCAACGTCTCAAACGGTATGCCGTACGCCTTCTCGATGCGCCCGAACGGGTACGCCCTCCCGAACGTCTCGATGCCGCGCGTCTCGATCAACCAACGCGAGAACGATCCCGCCGTCGTGTAC
>JAQBWJ010000491.1 GCA_027625215.1 Candidatus Poribacteria bacterium | reverse complement strand
TGGGCTCAATCGGCTGGTAGACATTCGATCTCAGGATCGGACGCGGCGTCTCTCGAAATCGAAACGCGCTTTCACCGTACATCTGGTGCTGATCGGCGGGTCGATATTGAGACTGGACGGGAAACACGTCGTCCGTCGAATCGACGCCCTTCTCCGCAACCGTGATGATCATCGTATGAACGCGCGACACCAACTGGGACATCATGTAGTTGGCGTACCCGTCTTTGATGAAGAGCGGGTCCCACTGGAACAGGTTCCAAGGTCCCTCCGACACGTCGCCTTCGAACAGCGCGGTGTATACCTTACAGTCATCGTATCGGTTGACCGCATAGAAATCAAAGAAAAAGTCCGGCGAATACATGATGTAGGCGCCGGAGACCGGCGTGCCGTGCTCCAGATGGATGATCCTGCCGCCCGGACGCAGCATCTTGGACGTGTTGACGAGGAACTGCCCCGGATTCGACATGTTGTCCATGCAACTGCCGTTGTACATGAAATCGAAACGGTCGACATGTTCCGCGCCGATGGGCTGCGCCATGTCATGGATGATGTTCGCCTCTTCGTAGTCCGTGATATCGACGGCATTGAACGCGACCTCCGTGAACAGGTCGAAGAAGGAGGTGTCCGCGAGTCGGTTCGATCCCTTCGCGGTCGTCGCGGTATCCGTTTGCGGCTTGACGCCCTGCCGCACCGGAACGCCTTGCCGCTCAATGAACGCGACCGCTTCTTCCGGTTTCAACGCCATCGTCTGCCTGCCGCAAAGACAGAGTTGCCCCGTGATGGGGCGATGCTTGTGCTCTTCGAGGATGATCCGCGCCATCGGCTTGGGAACGCCCATCTTGACCTCTCGTTATGCTCTTCTCGTCGCAGCGCTCCGCGTCGGCTGTCCCGGTCAGGGAGTGTGCGCGTATTCCAGTGGTAGTTGTCGGATCGCCTCCCAGCGCTCTTCAACCCAGTCTATGACCTGCTGAAGACCGTCGTCAAGGCGGATGGTCGGCGTCCAACCGAGCTCGTCCCGAGCCCGATCCGAGTTGATGACGTAGGCGGCGTCCTGTCCGGGACGTTCGCCGACGGTGACGGTCGCGGCGTCGAAGTCCCGACCCGTCAACTCGCAGATGCGTCGCACGACATCGCGCACCGCATAGCCGGAGCCATCGGGCGAGAGGTGGTAGATCGCGCCGATTTCACCTCTCTCGGCGGCGGCGAGCGTGCCGCGCGACACGTCTCGGATGTGGATGAACGACTTCACCGCCGCGCCGCCGCCGTGCAGTTGAATCTGTCTGCCGAGTTTCAGGTAGATCGCGGTGCGGGGGATGATCTTCCACAGTTGCTGATGCGCCCCGTACACGTTCGTCGCGCGAATCGTGATCAACGGAAAATCGAACTGCTTGACGAGCGTGGTCAAGTAGAGGTCAGCCGCCGCCTTCGACGCGGCATACGGCGTGCTTGGGTTGAGCGGGGCGGACTCGGTCACGTCGCCGACGCACGCGCCGTAGACCTCCGGCGACGAGATATGCGCGTACCGTCGGAGATAGGGGCGCGTTCGGAGCGCGTTCGTCAAGAGCGCGAGGCTGACGACGTTCGTTTGGAACCAGTGTTCCGGGTTCTCCCAACTCGGCGCAACCTCGCTCTGCGCGGCGAAGTTCACGATCAACTCCGGCTCGAAAGCGTCGAGCGCGTCGATGATCGCCGTCATGTCGCGGTTGAGATCGAGTTGACGGAACTGGAACCGTCGGTCGGCACGGCGCATGTACGGGAGGAACACGGCGGTCTTCTCAGGCGACCGACTGATCCCCAAGACCTCCTTCTGCGGGTCGTCCAAGAGCAGATCGACCAGATCGCTTCCAGAAAACGAATTGCTTCCGATGACAGCGATTTTTGCCATAAGTTGAGATGAGCGTTTCGTTTGTCGCATAAGGGTGATGTTATTCGAAGTAGATGAAGGAGTAGTCGCCCTCGTAGCCGCAGCGTTGGAACCACCACTCCCACTCTCTCGGAGTATAGAAACTTTCGCAGGTCAACTGCCAGTACAACAGGTTCGCCTTTTCTTCCTCATTCCGATACGACTCGACAACGATATATTCGTTTTTTCGCCCTACCCGAACGATCTCCCGAAGCGCGCTGTCCAAGTCGTCGCAGTAAAGGTTGTGCAGCGTCGTGATCGAGATGACCAGATCAAACGAGTCGTCCGGGAACGGCAGGTCTGTCGCGTTGCCGACGCGGAGCGACGGGCGTATCTCCTCCTTCGCGTGGCTCACGGCATATTCCGAAATGTCGAGCCCGACCGCCTCGATGCCGGGGACCGCCTGCGTCAGTTCGTACAACAGGAACGCCTTGCCGCAGCCGACATCGAGGACGCGGTCGCCGCGCTTCAGCCCGTAATGCCGCGCCATCGCTTCGGCGACGGGACGCCATCGTCCGTCATAGGTATAACCACCGTAGCCGTATTTGCGGTCGCCGTCCCAATATTCCGCGTCGAACCGTTTTGCGATCTTCGCTGCTTCGGCTTTAGGGAACTCGTTGACCCGCGCGAGGTAGTCGCGCGTCGTCTTGCGATGCAGCGGCGAGAGAAAATCAATGGATGCCATCGTCCGCGCTCAGAGCCTTTCGCAGATAGTCGCGCGCCTTGTCGAGTTGCGTCGCGCGGCGTTGTTCGCGTTCCGTTTCCTGCCCCGCAAAGCGTCGGCGCGCGTCTCCGACGGGGAGAAACTCGTTCATCATGATGCAGCACCACTTCAATCGATACACGGGCAAAAGCGCGTCGAACCGCTCCCTGTCCACCGTACTGGTCGCCACCGCATCCGCAACCTGTCCATACCGCGCCGATGGAACGGGAATCGCGGGTTGACACAGGAAATCGCAGACCAGTTTCGCGGGATCGTCCCATCCAGCGTACTCGAAATCGACGAACCGCAGGCTACCGTCCGCAAGCCGGAGCGCGTTGTGAAATCCGAAGTCCGACGGCGACAAACACCGCTCCGACGCATCGAGAGAGGCGTCCATTCCAACCGAACACCGCGCTCGCTCGGCAATCGTCTCCCACGCGGGCGACAACTCCTCGCGGACGAAGCGGGACGCGGTTTCGGCGACCGTCGTATCATGCGCGATCCCGCTCTTGAGGGCAAGGAGCCGCCGTTCGACCGTCGCAAGATGTTCCGAAAGGCAAAAACAGGCTTCACGACCGGGCGAGAGGCGTTCCGCGAGTCGGCGCATCTCCGGCGCGTTCAACGCGCGATAAAACATCATCGCCAGCGCGACTTCCGCTTCGCCGATCTCGTTCTGTGCCAGTCGGCGACCGTCGATGAACTCGTAGAGCGCCGCGCCGCGCGTCTCATCCGCGACGAACGGCTGAGGCGTCGCGCGGACACCCGCCTCCCACGCGGCGGAACAGAACGCGAATTCGTGGTCGAGACGGTCGAACACATCGTCGGGATGGCGGAAGTAG
>JAQBWJ010000490.1 GCA_027625215.1 Candidatus Poribacteria bacterium | reverse complement strand
TCCCGCAACGAACAGGAACGAGTTTTCCGCGACGATGCCCGTCAACGTGACCGCCGCCGCGACTCCCTGATGGTGCGCGACGTTGTAGACAAACGCGCCGATCCGCTTGTTCACCAAATACGCGAGCATCGACACGTCGGGCGTCAGGAACAAGCCGACGTACCACCACGCGGAATAGGGCGTCTCCGAATACATCCAGACCGACAGCCCAAACAGTCCCAACGCCTCCGTTTTCAACCACCAGCGCATTAGTCCTCAACCTCCTGATGCTCAAGCAAAACAGGCGCGGAGCTATCCGCGCCCGTCGTCACAATCGTTATCGACCGTTTCCATCGTCAGAACGCTCGGTTCCACACCATCGCCACGCTGGACGAACGACCGGACGGCTCCTCATCCAACCTCAACGACATCGCGCTTTCGCTCGTCGCCTGATCGTTCGGGCTGCGTGCGGCGATCCGCGCGTCAATCGCGCTGACGAGGTGGTTGAACAGAATCACCCCGACGAAAAGCCGCGCCCGCTTGAACGTGTCGTTCGCGTCGTCGCGCATCCCCAGCGCGACAAGGCGGTCGTCCGATAGGGGGATCGAGTCGCCGAGCGTGGGGTCGGAGTCTTTGAAGTCGGCGCGGTCGTTCCAGTACCATCGCCCGACGCGCTCAATCGGTTCGCCGCCGTCGTCGTTGAAGACGTTGTGCCAGTTGTCGAACAGGGTTGCGTGCTCGAAGTCTTCTTCCGTCCACGAGTCGAAGGAACCTTCGCCATCGAACGAAACGCCCGCGCGCACCTCCTGGAAGAAGTCGTCGCGGGTGTTCGCCGCGTCGCGGTGGGTGAAGACCGTCGCGCCGACCAACGCCGCCTCAACCGCGAGATAGGCGAACCCGCGCTTCTTGCCCGAATAGAGTTGTCCCGAACCCGGTATCGCCGCCGACATCAGGAACGCGACGCCCGGCTTCACCTTCTTCGTCGTCGCCAAGTATGCCGAATCGGACTCAGGGAGCGCCACCTCGCCGCCGACCAGCGACCCGTCCTGCGCGTGCGCGAACATCGTGGACGCGCTCAGCGCAAGCACGAGGCTCCACCCGACCAATCGTTTCATGAAATCCCTCTTAGAACCCGGCGGACAGGGAGAACGAGTTAACGCGCTGCAAATTCGGACCGCCGGGACCCCACATCCCGTTCGCGTAGTCGATCACAAAGGGCAGCCCGAACGAGGACAGATCGACGCCGAACCCGAACGTCGTGCGGTCCATGAAGTCGATGTTGGGCGATTCGGAGATCGCGTCGAACCATTTGACGCCCGCTCGCACCGCCAATATCTCGGCGATGAACACTTCGGCGGCGAAAGAACGTTCCATCCGTTTCCAACCGAAGGCATGGATGCCCACGCCTCGATCTTTCATGAGTCCGTTTTCGACCTCTTCGCGCGACAGCCCTTCGTAGTCCGGGTCGGCGAGCCGTTCGTCCACTGTTTCGACAAAATCGATATCGTCGCGGTTCTGAGACATCTTATCGACCGCCGCGACCGTCTCGACGGACAGGACGAGTTTCGTGTTCGGGACATCAACGACCGTCGCCGCCAGTCCCGAATGAAACTTGCGCGGCAGCGGATCGCTCTGGTTTTCATCCTTGAACTGGACGCGCGTGCCGAGATTCAACAACGACGCGCCGACCGTCATCGGGACACCGAGTTTGAAGTCGTATTGCGCGCCGCCGTCGAGGGCGTATGCCGTCGCGGAACTCGCCTGCTCGAAGCCAGTGCCGAGTTTCAGTTTGATGACCTTGCCCGTCAGTCCGAGACGAAGGTTCTCGGCGATCTGTTCCGCGTAGGAAAGGCTGAGCACCCAATCGGTGCCGAGACTTTCCGTTGCGATGATTTCGGGGGAATCGGTCGTAATATCGATGGAGCCCTTGCCGTTCAGTTGGAGCGTCGCCCCGATGACCCCGACCCCTTCAATGGGCGTCGCGCCGGACGCGAGCATGTAGTACAACCCGTCGCCCGCATCGCCGAACACTTCTGCAAACGACGTGTAGCCGCTGAGGATGCGCGTTTGGTCGAGGGTGCTAAGTCCGGCGGGGTTCCAGAGCGCGGTGTTCACGTCGTTGTCGGCGGTGGCGAAGGTGTCCGCCAGTCCCGCCGCGCGGACGCTTCGGTGGGGGAGGTCAAGGATCAAACCGCCCGTGCGTCCCGCCGCCGCGAACGACGATCCGACGCACGCGACGGTCAACACCGCGCCAACCAACCAAACTCTGAGTCGTCTGTCCATTGTCCCTTTTGTCTCCTGCGATCCACGAACCCGCGCCTTCAACGGCGGGTCGGATCGAATCGTTTACGCACGGTCCGTAGTACTTTTCAACCTACATTATCTTATCACTACCGATAGATTTCTCGCCGATGTCCAACCTCAACAATGCGGACTACATCGAAATCTGCCTCGCTCTGAAAAATGACACGTCAATTGCGCACTCAAAGACGGTAACGATTTTGGTAGCCTTGAAGCCTCCCGACATCGCCGTGACCCGATTGAGCAAACCGCTCAACTGCCTCGATGACTTGAAGGGCGTACCGTATGGTCTAAACGTCGCAGGTTTTTCATCGCGTCATCGTCCCACACAACATTCAGCGGTGGGTTCCATCTCAATTGTCGTCCCCAAGCAGTCGTCGCTTGACCTCTTCATGAGATATCCACTTGTTCTCGCCCGCAGCGACTCTTCGGTCGAACTCTTTCAGCCGCTCGATTTCATCCGGCTCCGGCTCGACAATCGGCGCTTCACGCATCGCCCGTTTTGCCGGATGTTCTCCGCGCCATTCCAAGTACTCGAGAAAACGCGCCGCCGCTTCCAGTTCGGAGTCGGACAGTCGTTCGACCATCTCGCGCAACGCTTCTCTCAGTTCGGCGCTCATCGTTCGTTCCCCATCGTACCGACCCGCTTACCACCACTCATTCAACGGTGAAACAGGCTGTCCGGTTCGCGCGGACTCATACGCCGCGTTCACGCAGTCCAACACGCGCACCATCGAGCGCACGTTCGCAATCGGCTTTTCGTCCGCTTCAAACCGTCGGATCGTTTCCTCAACGTAATCGCCGTACGTCGGTTCATCTTCCAGCACGCGCGAGACGCGCCCGTCGCGGAACGTGATCGTCGGGAACGACCATCGTTTCTTGTCGTTGCCCGCGTAGGCGTTTTTCGCGCTCAGTGAGATAATGTCTTCTTTCGGATCGTCCGGCAGCAGATAGCCCGATTCGAGCGTCGCGTTCGCTCCGGAATGCGTTTGCATCAGCACGGACGCGACATCTTCGACGCTGTGACCGTGCAATTTGTTGCTCGTTTGGCAGAATACGCGCTTGATCGGTTCCTGCGTCAGTTCGAGAAACAGGTCGAAGAAGTGGGTGCCGAAGTTGATCATGCAGCCGCCGCCCGCCGTCTCTTTGTGGAGCATCCAGGGACA
>JAQBWJ010000489.1 GCA_027625215.1 Candidatus Poribacteria bacterium | reverse complement strand
TCGCGCTGCTGCTCGTCGCGCTGCCTCACCATCGGCATGATCTCGGCGGCGGGGCGACGACTGTGCACCA
Source organism: Candidatus Poribacteria bacterium (assembly GCA_027625215.1). Classification (GTDB taxonomy): domain Bacteria; phylum Poribacteria; class WGA-4E; genus JAQBWJ01. The sequence continues at coordinate 3,378 of JAQBWJ010000489.1, read as the reverse complement.
ACTGCGCCATCGACTTCATGTACGGGTCGATGTGTCGGAAGAAACGTTTGTATCCGGCGCAGAGGTAGTTCAGACCCGGTTCGCCGTCGGGCGTTTTGATGAAGCGGTGTTTGGGGCACTCGCCGTTGCAGGCGAACTTCACGTCGCAGTCGCGGCAGTATTGGGGGAGCGTGTCGCGCTTGTCCAGCCCGAACTGTTTTTGGCGGTCGGAACGGGCGAGTTGCTCCATCGGCGTGTCCATGATGTTGCCGAGTTTATAGTCGTCGTACACATAGTGGTCGCAGGAGTAGAGGTCGCCGTTGTGTTCCATCGCCAAGGCGCTGCCGCACGTCTCGGTGAACACGCAGAGCGACGCGGGCAGCCCCATCCAAATGCCCAACTGCACTTCAAAGAGTTGGACGTGCACATTGCCGACATCGTTCCGCACCCATTCGTCGAAGATAACGACGAGGAAGTCGCCGTAGTCGCGCGATTTGACGCTCCACGGCATCATCGGGTAATCGTCGTCCTCTGCATCCTGCAGATGCGGCGGCGGCGCGAGCCACAACAGCCCGTCGTCTCGACCGCCGACGCCGACGCGCTCGACTATCGGGATGAACTGCATGAACTTCGAGCCGTTGTCGCGGAGGAAGCGGTACACCTCCAACGGCTGCCGCGAGTTCGCACGGTGGACGGTCGTGAGCGTGTTGAACTCGACGTTTTCCGCCTGCATCAGTTTCATCGCGGCGAACACTTGGTCGAACGTCGGTTTGCCGCCTTTGTCAACGCGGTATTTGTCGTGGAGTTCTCGCGGTCCGTCGATGCTCAGACCGATGAGGAAGTCGTTTTCGCGGAACAGTTTGCACCAGCGCTCATCGAGGAGCGTGCCGTTCGTCTGGAGCGCGTTCGTGATCTTGCCCCCGTCGGGGCAGTATTTCTGTTGGAGTTCGACCACCTTCTCGAAGAAGTGGAGTCCCAACAACGTCGGTTCGCCGCCCTGCCACGCGAAGGCGATTTCGGGTCCCGACTGCGCGGCGATGTACTGCTTGACGTACTGCTCCAGCACCTCGACTTCCATCCGAAACGAATGGCGCGGCGGGTAGAGATGCTCTTTTTCGAGGTAGTAGCAGTATTTGCAATCGAGGTTGCAGATGGGCCCAATCGGTTTCGTCATGATATGGAACGCCGAAGCGGGCGCGGCAAAACTCGAACTGCTCATCCGATGGGTTCCAACAAAGGGGGGTTCGACGTGAGCATAAGGTGGCGACTTTTCCGCAGCACGTTGTATCGTATCGTTGAGGCGAGAGGAATGTCAAACGCCTCGCCATCGCCTCGAAAACACGGCAACGCATGGAGCACTCAAATGGCACGGTCGCGCGTGATGATGTGGCTTATGGTGTGGTCGTTCACCACTCTCATCGCAGCAAATGCTGACATCCTGCAATGGGAGGCGACACCCGGGCCGCTTGGCGGGTACGTGCAAGAACTGGTCGGACGTGAAGATGGCGTCGTATTCGCGTCGGTGAAGGGGCATATGTCCCGTTCGGCGCAGGGATCGCACAGTTTTCTCTATCGCCTGAACCTCAACACCGAAGTTTGGGACGCGCTGCCGTTTCCCACCGATGTCATTATCACGGCGCTCACGGTCGTCGGAGACTCGGTATACGTGGGAACATGGAAACACGGAGCCTTTCGTTCCGATGATGCCGGAGACCGTTGGACCCGCGTTCCGTCAGCGGGGTTTCCCGCCCATTCGGACGGATTCTTGACGATTCGAGGCATTGCCGTCGTTGATGACGACCTTTTTATCGCGGCGAACCGCACCAGCAACTTCGACCGAGACCTGCTACCCGGCGTCTACCGATTCGACCAGCAAACACAGACGTGGATGAACACGGCACTTGTCCCAAGCAACGTGGAATGGATGACCGCAACACAAGGCGTGTTATTAATCGGGATTCATTTTGACTCCGTGTTTCGGTCGGACGATAAGGGTCAAACGTGGGAACGTATTCCCGGCGCGGGCGGGATTCAAACCACAACACTCGCGCAAGGGACCGACCATCGGGTCGTTGTCACCTCTTGGCAAGGATTTCAGTTTGAATCGACGGGCGGCGGCAGGAGTTGGTCGCAACTTTCTCGCGATTTCCCTCGCGGTTGGCAAGCGAATCGGGACAATCAGGTCGCGGTCGTTTCCCAATCCTCTCCGTTCGTCTCCGCGTCGTTTGTTGAGAGAATGAACGGCGACCTTCTGATAACAAACGCGTCGGATAGCATGACTTCCGCCCCGACGAGCGTTACGTACGCCGATGGACATGTCTACGTCGGGACGCGATTCGGCGGTGTGCTGCGGTGGGAAGGCGACCGTTGGGTGCCGTTCAATGCTGGGTTGCGGAACGCGCAAACGCTCTCAATGACCTCCTTCAACGGAACGATCTACGCAACGACGCGACACGCCGGACTGTGGCGTACGTCCGATTTGGGCGAAACGTGGGAGCCTGTCGGACTGTTCGGCGCGGGACTCCAAACGGTTCATGCGGACGAAAACGGTATTCTGGTCGGTATTAACCGCTATACACCGAGTTCAAGCGGTGGTGGCTTCAACAGTCTGGGTGGGATGCCGGAGGAGGGGATTCTCTATTCGCGGGACGACGGCGCGACTTGGAACGCCGCGACGCTGCCCGGTCACATCGAAGTCCATGCGATCGTTCGCGCCGGAGATGTCTACTACGCGGGACATGATTCCACGGGGGTACTCGCATCCTTCGACAATGGTGAGACGTGGGACTACTCCCCCAGAGGTGTCCGCGACTGGATTCCGTACATGACCGTGTTTGATGGTGTGCCGTATGCCGTCGCAAGAGGCGTCTGGTATCTGCCGCCCGGAGCCGCCGAGTGGGTTTCCGCCGAGTTTATCGGACAGGCTCGCAGCGTGACATCGAGCAATACGGTCTACGTCGGATCAACGTTCGGAGTTCATCGCCTGGAGCCAGACGGGTCGTGGATAACGTTGGGTCTGAATGGATGGATTTGGTCGGTGGTCGCGTTTGAGGACGAGTTGTTTGCTGGCGCAGGAGGCGTTTACCAGTACCGCGACGGCGGTTGGGACGCGGTTGGATTGTCTCCGTTCCTAGTGACCGTCCTGCACCGAGAAGGAGACTACCTGTTTGCCGGCACGAACACGTCGGGCATTTTTCGGGCGCGGCTTGGATCGTACATCCTCCCCGTCGACCCCAAAGAAAAGGGTGTCGAGACATGGGCGCGGTTGAAGGACGACGCGTTGAAAGGGGTCGAAACCGCATTAGCGCCCGCGTTCCCCAACCCATCGAACCCGGAGGTGTGGATCCCCTTCACATTGGAAAAATCGTCGGAGGTCGTTGTGACGGTGTACAACTTGAA
>JAQBWJ010000488.1 GCA_027625215.1 Candidatus Poribacteria bacterium | reverse complement strand
ACTCGGCGCGAATGTCCGTCCGCATGGGTGACACCTCGACGCGAAAGCGCACGACGGACGCGGTAGTCGCTGATTTGCGCGCGCGACTCACTGGATTCCCCGATACGAAGGTGTTTGTGAGCAGTCGCGGCGCGTTTCTTACCCGATTACTGACACGAGGAAGTTCACAAGACCGCCTCGAAGTAGAGATTCGCGGACACAATCTCGAAACGGGAAGCCATCTCGCCGAACAGGTGAAGGCGTTGATGTCGGAAGTGCCGGGAGTTGTCGATGCGAGGATCAATCGCGAGGAAGGAAAACCGGAACTCGCCGTCGTTGTAGACCGCGACAAGGCGTCTACGTTGGGACTTCAGTTGCTCGGCATCGCGGACACGGTGAATACGGCGATGACGGGTTCGGTCGCAACGCGATACCGAGATCGTGGCGATGAGTTCGACGTGCGTATCCGACTGAAAGACGACGATCGCTCCAACATTGAGCAGTTGAAAGGGTTCGTCGTGATGAAGGGCGATGGCGAGCCGATTGCGCTCGGCAACATCGCTCGGATCGAGGAGCAACGAGGGTACGTCAACATCGAGCGGCGCAACCAGATGCGCGTGCTCGCGGTGTCGGCGGGGGCGTCGGGACGGGATGTCGGCAGTATCTCGGCGGATATTCAAGCGAAACTGACAACGCTCGACGTGCCGCGTGACTTCTCCGTTCAACTGATCGGCGAGCGCGAAGACCAACAGCAATCGACCCGTTCGATGATCATCGTCTTTATGCTCGCGGTCGCGTTGGTCTACATGGTGATGGCGGCGCAGTTTGAATCGCTGCTGCACCCATTCGTCATCATGTTCTCGATCCCATTTGCCGCAATCGGCGTTGTGTTGATCCTCTTCTTCACCGGGACGAACGTGAGTATGCCCGTATACATCGGCGGGATCATGCTGACGGGAATCGTGGTGAACAACGCGATTGTGCTCGTGGACTACACGAACCTGTTGAGAAGTCGCGGGGCGGACGTGATCGAAGCGATTGTCGAGGCGGGCGGACGGCGTCTGCGTCCTATCCTGATGACGACGCTGACCACCGCGTTGGCGTTGGTCCCGATGGCACTTGGGATCGGCTCCGGCGCGGAGATGCAGGCTCCGATGGCGCGGACGGTGTGCGGCGGGCTGTTGGTGGCGATGCTGTTTACGCTGTTCTTTGTGCCAACGGTTTACAGCATCGCCGAGTCGCTGCGCGAACGGCTGCGCGTCGCGTCGCCTGCGCCGGTGATGGCGACAGACGTGTCATCCGACGACTGATGCGCTGGACGGCACTCAACGCTCCGGTCGCCATTTGGTACTGACGGGGTTCAGGGTTGATGGCGGAAGTTCAGGTGCCGATGAAGGAACTCGAACGTGCCGACGCCGTGAATCGTGTGGGGACCGTCGAAGAACTCGATTTCGCATCGGTCGCCGATGCCGAGCAGATCGTAACGTCGTTGGGTTTTCGCGTACTCGTAGTTCACCCACTCGTCGGGCGCGACGCCGTCGTGGTGTCCGCGTTCCACCATGAACGGTCGGGGGCAGATCAACCAACTCATCTCGGCGTAGTTGAACGTATTGCCCAGATCGAACTCGAACATCTCCCACTCCGGCGTGAACATATACGAGTAAGGGCTTCGGGTGGAAGCGTTCTTCCAAATCCATTCGTTATAGTCGGCGGAACAGATCGATAGGCAGTAGTCGGTGAGGATCGCCGGGACGCGCATCGCCGTCTTGCCGCCGTAACTCAGCCCGTAGAACGCTAGCCGCACCGAATCGACGAACGACAGCGTTTTGAGCCAGTCGAGCGTAACTTGGTGCTGTTGGACGATGAACGAGAACAGCGAGAGCCCGAGCGGGTTCGCCTTGCGTTGCATCATGCGGAAGTGGTCTTGACCGATGTAGGGGTTCTGCGGCGCGTAGACGACAAAGCCTCGCTCCGCCAGCCGACACCCGTACTGGTTGTACGCCTTGTTGTCGATAGTGGGGTCGGCGAGGTCTTGGGGACGCCCTTCCAATCCGTGCTGACAGACGACGACGGGGCGTTGTTCTCCAACGGCGATATCCTTCGGCACGAGCAACAGCCCGTACGCGAACACGTCCTCATACACGTCCAGAACGACCTCGTACCCCCGATACAACGGCTCATCGTAGACCTGCCGAGTGCGTGAGTTCGCGGGGAGGTTGGACAGCGGCAACTCCCCGATCACCTCATTCGAGAACCGTTCCCGCAGCGCGACGGTGGATCGCTCCCATGCGGCGATGTTGGTTGCGTCGGCGTCGTTCCAGTAATCCCGACGGGTGTACTCCCCCTCCCGCATCAAAAACTGCGTATCCTCCACCAGTTCGGTGAAGGAGGGCAAGACGTCCCTTCCCCTTGCAGGGGAAGGTTGGGAAGGGGTCGAAGAAAATGAACGTCGAGCCGAAGCGCCAACCCCCAGCGACGAACAAAACGCCGACAGAACCGCCTCGTTCCCCACACCGTCGCTCTCCGTCAGCGACACCTGCCGAAACGCCCCCATCCCCCGCATCTTCTTGAACTCACTCCGCACCGCTTCAATCGGCGGCGTCTCGATCACGCCCGGAGCCGCACCGCCCCGACCGTTGCCCGGCGCGGGAGGACCCGTCACTGCCGGATGCGCCGACACCTCGATATGCACCGCGCGCGGCGAGATCAACGCGCCGATCTCCGCGTCACCGAACTCCGTCAGCAACCGCCACACGTTTCGGTAGATCGGTTCCTTCCACACGTCGTCGCGCGGCTTGAAGTAGCCCGACACGCCCACCGCGTCGATCCGCTCGTCGCACGCCGCCGCGTAGAACGCGATCAACCCGCCCTCGCCGTGTCCGATCACCCCGAACGGCAACGCGGCACGACCGAAGTGGTCGGCGAGCGACAACACCTTCTGGACTTCATACCCGATGACGTGTCGCCCCATCTCATAGGCGGCGCGATAGACGAACTCGCGGTGCGGCTGATTCGTCCATCGCACGTTCGGATGACCGGAGAGCTCGCAATCGCGGTCAATCAAAACGGGAACGATGACGCGGCATCCTACCTGAGCCAGCCGTCGCGCCAATACCAATGACTCCGGCGTTTGATCTGCGTCCGGCAGAGCAACGACGTTCGCGGCGATCTCTCCGTCCGGTTCCAGCAGCAGCCCTTCGCCGAAGACGCCTCGAAACACATGCCATCGAACCCACGATGCGCGAACGCCATCGCCGCCCGTTTCGATGGGTTCGCCGTGCGCTACAACGACCTCCAGATTCGGTTTCGCCCGTTCATCCACAACGCCAATGATCTTCTTGAACCGTTCCCGCGACCCCACTGTGGGAGCGACGCGGCGACGAGCAGTTTCCTCCAACGCGCGATCCAGATAGCGGTGAATCCCATCCACCATCGTCGCGGCGAAATCGCCCGTCTCCGTCAGTTGTCGTGTGCCGTCCA
>JAQBWJ010000487.1 GCA_027625215.1 Candidatus Poribacteria bacterium | reverse complement strand
CGGGAGAGAAACGGCGGATCGGCGGCGTCGCTCATCGGATGATGTCGCACATCATCGACAACGGCTACTACCTGATCGACATGGACGGCGAACGAACTCGCTGGGGCGTGTGGGACCCCGCCCTGCTGAACGGCGAATGGAAGCCGCAGCAGGGGTTGAACTCGCTGGAAATCCTCGCGTATTTGAAGACGGCGCATCATATCACGGGCGAACGGCGATTCGAGAGCGAGTATCGGCGGCTGATCGAAGAACATCACTACGCGATGAACACGATTGATCAGAAGTTGCTTGATCCGGGTTGGGTGAACCACTCGGACGACGAACTCGCGTTTTGCGCGTACTATCCGCTGTTAAGGTACGAGCGCGATCCGGGTCTGCGGGCGATCTACCTGCAAAGCCTTGAACGGTCGTGGCAGATTGAGCGCCCAGAGCGATGCCCGCTGTGGAACATCATGTACGGCGCGTTGACGGGTCGCGCGTGCGACATCGAGTTGGCGGTGCAGTCGCTGCAAGAACTGCCCATCGACCTCGTTTCGTGGGAGATGAAGAACTCGCATCGGGCGGACGTTCGCGCGCGCGAACCTGAAGGCGGGTGGACGCAGGAACTCGATGCGGAAATTCTCCCCTATTTTGAACGTCCCGTTCACAAGTGGAACGGGAACCCGTACCGTCTCGACGGAGGAGACGCCGGACACCGCGAGGAGGACGGGACGGTTTTCCTACTGCCGTATTGGATGGGGCGGTATCACGGACTGATCGCCCGATAAGTTCCCGCCGTTAAAAACAAACAAGCGGCGCGCGCTCACCTGAACGCTTCGCCGCTTGTCATGCAAAATGTGATGCGCCGTGTTCAGCGCGTTTTCAGGCTGCCCCAGATCGCCGCCGCTTTGCCCTGCGGATCGACGGCGGTCGTGAGGGGGCCCAGCGCCAGTTCCGCGACTTCAGCCGCCGTCAACGCGCGGCTCCAGATGCGGGCTTCGTCAATCGTCGCGTTCATGCGGCGAGTCGCGCAGCAGCCGCGGCTGTCGTAGCCGACGGCGACGGGGACCGTCGAGTCCGCCGTGCCGCCCGTGTGAGGACCGGAGGACACCTCTTTGCCGTTAAGGTAGACCTTGCGGGTTGCGCCGTCGAACACGCCGACAACGTGAGTCCACTCTCCCTCAACGATTTGCGCCGTCAACGTGGGGGGCCATTCGACCGTGGGCCACGCGAACGGTTCAACGCCGACCGACCCCACCGCGCGGCTCGGTTCCTTGTCGAGGTGCATCATGTACGTATCGGCTTTGGTCATGATGGAACTGTAGCCGTCCGCCAACGATTCGATGTTGATCCACGCTTCCATCGACAACGACGCGCCGAGATTCAAGTTCGCGTGGTGAGGCACTTCCGCGTAACCGACGCTCGTGACTTTCAACCCATTGCCGAACTTACCCGCGGCGAAGGCGGCATCGCCTTTCAGTGCCGCCGTTTGTGCCGTGTCGGACCAGTCCGCCGCCGTATTGCCGCTCGTTTCATCGAAGGGCAGGTACAGCACCAGTCCGGCTTGGCTGACCGCCGCTGACGCGCCAATCGTGATCCCAATCGCAAGACTCGCCGACGCGAGCCACGTACCCCATGATCGTGTCATCGTTCGCCTTTCCCCATTTGTGATTGAAGGATCGGAGTGAGTCGGGTTGAAAGGGCGCGATGCCCCTTCTCCCCGTTCGTTAAGAGAGATGTCATCGGGAGGACTTCAACGCCGCCCAAGTCGTCGCCGCCTTGTCCGCAGGTTGAACGGCAAGAAACGCGCCTTCGTAGTTTTCGGCGATTTCATCCGCGCTCAACGCCCTGTTCCAGACGCGCACTTCGTCGATGGTGGCGTTCATTCGCCGCGCGGCGCAGCAACCGCGATTGTCATAGCCAATCGAGAACGGCACTCCCGACGCACCGGGCGCGCCCGTATGCGGACCTTCGTCGGTCAACTCGCCGTCGACATAAACTTGACGGTTCGTGCCGGTGAAAACGCCCGCGACATAATGCCATTCGCCGATGGCGATGATGTTCTTCTTGAAGACGGGGGGCCATTCGACGGTGGGCCACAGATACGGCTCCACGCCGACCATGCCCGCCGGACGACCTTCTTGGTCAAGGTGCATCATGTAGGTATCCGCTTTGCCGTAGATGGCGCTGTAGCCGTCCAGCAAGCCTTCGATATTGATCCATGCCTCGAATGTCGCTTTGTCGCCCAGCGCTAGATCGTCGTGGGTATCGACTTCGACGTAGCCGACGTTCGTCACGACGAGACCGCCGCCGTCGATGCCGTCTCCCCACGAGGCTTCTTTCATCAACTTGCCGTCGTGTTTATTGCCGGAGGAGTCTTTGGCGGTTGCGCCCGCGCCTTCATTGAACTGCATGTAAAGGACGAGCGCGTCCTTGTTTTGCGCGAAAGCGACGGACGTGAATCCGACGAACACGAGCGCGAACCATTGTAACCGCTTTGCCATCGCCTGAACCTCCCGCGAAGGGTGTGAACCTATCTCCGATACATTGCGTTAGACATGTCTTCTATACGAAGTCGGGCTATCGTGTCAATGCCTATTCATCAACGGGTCAAGGCTGTTCAAACCTTGCGAGTGACGTGATCGAAAATCGTTTCACGCCGAATCATCCCCCCTGCCGTTGCGAACGACGGTAGGGAATCGCGCCGCCGTCAAACTTGAGGTAAGATATTGATAGCGCGACAAATCTTCATCCAACGAAGCAGCGGAAAGGAGCGTCATGACGCTACGAGTGATTTCAAATTGGACACGTCGGCTGACAACCGTCGCCCTCGCGTCGACGCTCTCCGTCGCCGCCCTCGCCGGGACATGGACCGACGATTTCAGCAGCGACAACCTGAACGACTACGAAGTCTTCAACCTGGACCGTCAGGTGGAGCAGTGGGATGTGAGCAGCGGGACGGCGGTCGGTGAAATCTTCGCGCCCGGTTTCTACAGCCTGTTGCTGTTGAAACCGCGCAATCAAGTCGCGGAGGACTGGTCGGACTACACGGTGAAAGTCCGCACCCAACTGAGCGATACGAAAGCGAACGACGACAAGCCTCGCTTCGGGCTCTCCCTTTACGACCAAGAGTACCAACAGAACCGATACCTTTTTCTCCTCGCCCTCGACACGGATGAGATACAGGTGATCCGCGTGACGAACGGCGTCTGGCAGATCATCCCCTTCGCGTTTCCAGTAGAGGAGGGCGTTTGGTACGAATTGGAGGCGTCCGTCTCGACGGCGGAGGATTCGGAATCGGTCACGTTTTCGGTGGATGGCGTTCCGGTCAATGTCGTGGCGACGAGCCCGTTGAAGAAGGGTTTGGTTGGAATGGTCGTGTCCGACGCGGAAGCCGCGTTCGACGACTTGGAAATCTCAGGCGGCAACGTCCCGAACGGCGGGCGCGCCACGCCGAGAGCCGTCACCCCGCAAGACTCGGC
>JAQBWJ010000486.1 GCA_027625215.1 Candidatus Poribacteria bacterium | reverse complement strand
CTCGCCATTGGCGATCTGATACACTTGAACCCAAGTTTTTCTTCCGTCTCGCGCGTTCCCGCTGCGTATTCAGAAAGGGCACCGTCGCCATGTCCGATCACCCCAAATACAAATCCGTCGATGGGGGAGTCACCGCCGCTCAGGGGTTTGTCGCCGCTGGGATCGAATCGCGCATCCGCTACCACGACCGCCCCGATATCGGCGTCATTTTCTGTTCTGAACGGGCGAGCGCGGCGGGCGTGTTCACGCAAAATGCGTTTGCGGCGGCACCCGTGTTGGTGTGCAAGGAACATCTGGCGAAATCGCACGGACGCGCGCGCGCCCTTGTCGTCAACGCGGGCAACGCGAACGCCTGCACGGGACGCAAAGGCTGGCGAGACGCCCACTCGATGGCGGCGGGGATCGCCGACCGCCTGAAAGTGCCCTCGCGCGAGGTGCTCGTCGCTTCTACAGGCGTGATAGGCGAACCGCTGCCGATGGACCGTGTCCACAAAGGGATCATCTTTGCGACCCATGTTGTCCAGAACGGCGGCAACGGAGGGTTTGCCGCGTCGATCATGACGACCGACACGTTCAAAAAAGAGCTCGCCATCGAATGTGAAATCAACGGCGAGATGGTGCGGATCGGCGGTTGCAGCAAGGGCGTGGGGATGATCGCCCCGAACATGGCGACGATGCTCGCCTTCGTGACGACGGACGCGAAGATCGCGCCTGCGCTGCTCCAGCAGACGTTGCAGCGGGTCACGGCGCGGACGTTCAACCGGATCAGTGTCGATGGCGACGAGAGCACGAACGACTCGTTGTTCGTGTTGGCGTCGGGGTTGTCGGCGAACGTTGAGTCGCACACGACTTCCATCCGTCAGTTTGAAGACGCGCTCGAATATGTCTGCGGCGAACTCGCCAAGATGAACGCCCGCGACGGTGAAGGCGCAACGCGGCTGATCGAAGTGCAGGTGCGCGGCGCAAAAAACGAAGACGACGCCGACCGAGCCGCACGCACGATTGCGAACTCGCCGCTCGTCAAGACCGCCGTATACGGGGCGGACGCGAACTGGGGACGCATCTTCATGGCGTTGGGTTACTCCGGCGCGCAGTTCGACCCATTGAAGGTCGGGTTGTCCATTGGCGGCGTCGAGATGGTGAAGGACGGCGTCAAGACGAAGTACAGCGAGGACGAGGCGACGAAACGCCTCAAGGAAGACCCGGTGATTCTCACGGTCAACCTGAACGCCGGAAACGCCGACGCGATCTTCTGGACGTGCGACCTGACCGAAGGCTACATCCGCGAGAACGCCTCGTACCGTTCGTAGACGTGATTTGCTCCCCCTGACGGAGACATGCCGCATGTCCTACTCATTAGATGAACTCTCCACGCGCGCCGAAGTGCTGATCGAGGCGTTGCCGTACATCCGCGAGTTTTCCGGCAAGACGATTGTCGTCAAGTACGGCGGCAACGCGATGACGGACGACACGCTCAAACGCAACGTGATGAACGACATCGTGCTGATGAAGTATGTCGGGATGAAGCCCGTCGTGGTGCACGGCGGCGGTCCGCAGATCAGCGCGTTGATGCAGCGCGTTGGCAAAGAGTCGTCGTTTATCAACGGGCTGCGTATCTCGGACGAGGACACGGTGGAACTGGCGGAAATGGCGTTGGTCGGCACGGTGAACAAGGAAATCGTGTCGCTGTTGAATCGACTCGGCGGCAAAGCGGTCGGGTTGAGCGGCAAGGACGCCGACCTGATTCAGGCGCGCAAGCATTTCGCCCGCGTGAAGGACGGCGATCAGGAGTCGATGGTGGATATCGGTTTCGTCGGTGAGATCACGAAGATCAAACCGGAGATTATCCGAGTGTTGGAGGAGAGCGGGTTTATCCCTGTCATCGCCGGAACGGGCACCAACGACAAGGGCGAGACGTTCAACATCAACGCGGACACCGCCGCCGGAGAGATCGCCGCCGCTCTCCACGCCGAGAAACTGCTGATGCTCAGCGACGTGCGCGGCGTCTTCCGCGACAAGGACGATCCCAACACGCTCATCTCCACAATCAAGGCGGAGGAGGTGCCCTTGCTAACCGAGCAGGGCGTCTTCTCGACGGGGATGATCCCGAAGATTGAAGCGTGCGTGACGGCGTTGCGTGGGGGTGTCCGCAAGGCGCACATCATTGATGGGCGGATTTCGCACTCGATCATCCTGGAAGTGTTCACGGACGGCGGGATCGGAACGCAGATCGTTCACTGATGTATGGGCGTTCATGGCACACGATCTCATCATCATCGGTTCCCATGCTCAACGTCGGATGTTGCGCCATCGTATCGAGGAAAATGCTGTTCGCCACATCCTCATTTCCGGCGAAATCATCGAAGATTACCCCGATGACGAGCGAGGACACAGTTATTTAGTGATGGGCTCATGGGATGGAACACCGATGCACGTTGTTGCCGCTGATAAGCAGAATTATACGTTTGTGATCACGGCATATCGTCCTAATTCGAGCCAATGGGAGTCCGACTTCCGAACGCGAAAGTGAGGCGAATGATGGAATGTCCCTACTGTGGGCAAGGCAGTTTTGAAGAGGGAAAGATTGACGTCGCCGAGAATCTGGACGGGCAGCGCGTTCTCGTGAAAGACGTTCCCGCGTTGATCTGTTCGGAATGCGGCGAACATGCCTATCTTCCAGGCGTGGTGGATCGATTGAACGGGTTGATTCGCGCTTCGTTGGATGACGGGATTGAAATCGTCGTGCGGCGGTATGTTTCACCGCCGTTGTTAGAAGCGAAATCAGCGTGACGAGCGCGACGTATTTGGGAAAGTTCAAGAATTGTAGGCTTCTCAAAAGGATTAGGTTTCACGATGAGCAACGCATCGATCAAAGCGGACGCGACGAAATACATCATCAACACCTACGGCACGGGGCGGACGCTCGCCTTCGTCAAGGGCGAGGGAGCCTACGTCTGGGACGCCGACGGCAACAAATATCTCGACTTCTTGGGTGGAATCGCCGTCAACGCGCTCGGACACTGCCATCCCGCCGTTGTTGAGGCGATCACCCAACAGGCGAAGACGCTCATCCACTGCTCGAACCTCTATTACATCGAGCCGCAGGTGCGTCTGGCGAAACTGCTGGTCGAAAACTCGTTTGCGGATCAGGCGTTCTTCTGCAACAGCGGCGCGGAAGCGAACGAGGCGGCGATCAAACTCGCCCGCAAATACGCGAAGGACAACGGGCATCCCGACAAGTTTGAGATTCTGACGTTCAACCAGTCGTTTCATGGACGCACATTGGCGACGATCACTGCCACCGCTCAACCGAAGTACCACAAAGGCTTTGAGCCGATGCCGACGGGATTCCGCTACGTCCCGTTCAACGATCTCGACGCCGTGAAAGCCGCGATGTCGGACTCCGTGTGCGCGCTGTTGGTTGAGCCGATCCAATCCGAAGGCGGCGTGAACGACCCCGAC
>JAQBWJ010000485.1 GCA_027625215.1 Candidatus Poribacteria bacterium | reverse complement strand
AACCAGTAGCGAGAGGTCTCGGTGGAACTTTGGGCGCGACCGAACAGTTCCGGCGCGGCGTTGCGGGCGGTCAGCGAGACTTCGCGCGGGTCATGCGGCAGATAGACGAGCGACGCCAACGCGATCACGACGAACGCGAGCAGAATAACGCTTCCCGTTACGACCATCGGATTTCGGATGAGGCGGCGCTTCAGCACGTCGTCCATCTCACCCCTCCTCCAGCCGCACGCGCGGGTCGATGACGACGTAGAGCAGGTCGACAACAAGCGTTACCGTCATGAACAACAGCGCGACGAACAACACGCCGCCCTGAATCGCGGGCATGTCCCTCGCTGAGACGGAGAGCAGCAGCCATCGCCCCAAGCCGGGCCACGAGAAGATCGTCTCCGTCAGCACCGCGCCGCCGAGCAAGTAGCCGAACTCTAGCCCGATGATCGTCACGACGGGAATAAGCGCGTTCTTGAGCGCGTGGGTGAACACGACGACACGAGGCGTCAACCCCTTCGCGCGCGCCGTCCGCACGTAGTCTTGATCCAACGCTTCGAGGAGCGACGAACGGGTCATGCGGGAGATGATCGCCAGGGGGACGGTTCCCAGAGTGATCGAAGGGAGGAACAGGTGGGACATCGCCGTTAGAAACGCCCGCCCGTTGCCCGCAAGCAGCGTGTCGATCAGCATCAACCCCGTCACCGACTGAACAGGGGACTCCGCGCCGTATCTGCCTCCGTTCGGGAACCAGCCGAGCCAGTGCGCGAACAGCAGGATCATCAGCAACCCAAGACAGTAGATCGGGATGGACACGCCGAGCAGAGAGGTCGTCATGCCGAAGAAGTCGCCGAGTTTGCCCCGCCGCGTCGCCGCGAGTACGCCCAACAAAATGCCGACGACCATCGCAAACGCCATCGCACAGAGCGTCAGTTCGAGCGTCGCGGGGAAGCGGCTCCAGATTTCACTCGACACGTCGCGGTTTGTCTTGATCGACTTGCCGAAATCGAAGCGGAGCGCATGGGTGATGAACCGTCCGTACTGCGTCGGAAGCGGCTCGTTCAGCCCTAGACGCTCCTCCAATTCGCGCACGGCGGATTCCGTCGCGCGCTCGCCGAGCATCACGCGAGCCGGGTTGCCGGGGATCAGGTGCACCATCAGGAAGATGAGGACGCTCACTCCCCACAGCGACAGCAGCATCGACCCGATTCGGCGGATGAGATACCAACCCAATGAAAAGGCTCTCCTAAGAAACGGTGCGCCTTACGGAGCAATTCCGGTTCCCCTTCTCCCTTGACGGGAGAAGGGTTAGGGATGAGGGCGATGAACGATGTCGCACTGCTCTAAACTCAAGCCTCGAACACAGACGCCGGATCACCCTCACCCCTGCCCCTCTCCCGTCAAGGGAGAGGGAGTTTTGTTTTGCTGCCACTTCATAACTTGCGGATGCTTTTGCGGGTGTCGATGTCGCGCCGCAGGAGTTCGAGGAACTGCTCGCCGTAGCGCTCCACCTTTCGCTCGCCGACACCCGAAATCGTGCCCAGCGCTTCGAGCGTTTGAGGGCGTCGGACAACCATCTCGCGCAATGTCGCGTCGTGAAAGATGACGTACGCCGGGACGGAGTGATCCTTCGCAATTTCCATCCTCCGTTGACGCAACGCCTCAAACAAGTCCTGACTCTGCGGATCGTCCAGCGCGACAGGCGGTCGCTTCCCGCGCGAGGGTTTTTCAAGCCATTTAGTAGAGGACTTCGTGGGTGTCGGGTCTTTGCGGAACGAGACGATGCGCTCGCCTTTCAACACGTCGCGGCTCGTCTCGGAGAGGCGCAAGCCGCCGTAGCCGTCCACATCCACGTCCAACAGCCCCGTCGCAATCAGTTGGCGAAAGACCGACTTCCACTCGTTCGCCGAGAGCTCCATCCCGATGCCGAACGTCGAGATGCGATCATGCCCGAACTGTCCGATCCGCTCGTTCGCCTTGCCGAGCAGAACATCGATCAAATGCCCAACCCCGAACCGTTGCCCCGTCCGATAGACGCACGACAACGCCTTCTGCGCGACCACCGTACCGTCCCACGTTTCCGTCGGGGTGAGGCATGTCCCGCAGTTGCCACACGGTTGGGGGTAGTTCTCACCGAAGTAGCGGAGGAGCGTTTGACGGCGGCACTCGGTTGTCTCGCAGAAGCCGAGCATCGCGCCGAGTTTGTGTTGCATCACCCGCAGATGCGCCTCGTCCGCCTCGCCGGAGGCGATCAGTTGGCGCAACGCGACGACATCGCCGACGGAGTAGATCATCCACGCGGTCGCGGGGAGCCCGTCGCGTCCCGCACGTCCCGTTTCCTGATAGTAGCCCTCAAGCGTCTGCGGGAGGTCGAGATGCGCGACGTACCGCACGTCCGGCTTGTCGATGCCCATGCCGAACGCAATCGTCGCCACGATCACCACGCCGTCGTCTTGTAAAAACCGCTTCTGATGCGCGGCGCGCGTTCCAGCGTCCAGCCCCGCGTGATAGGGAAGGGCGTCGTTGCCTTCGTCCCGAAGGAACGCGGCGATCTCGTCCACGCGCTTCCGCGTGCGGCAGTAGACGATGCCGCAGTCGCCGTCGTGCTCCGACCGGATGAAGTCGAGCAGTTGCTTCTTCTGATTGTCTTTCAGGTTGACGCGGTATCGAATGTTGGGGCGGTCGAAACTCGAGATGTACGGCGTTGCGTCGCCAAGCCGCAGTTTGTCGACGATCTTGCGTCGCGTCGCTTCGTCGGCGGTGGCGGTCAGGGCGAGACGGGGGATGTTGGGGTAACGCTCCGCCAACACCGACAGTTGGATGTATTCGGGGCGGAAATCGTGCCCCCATTGAGAAACGCAATGCGCTTCGTCAATGGCGAAGAGGGCGATGTCGAGGTCGTCGAGAAGGCTAAGGAATTGACCCGTCAGCAACCGCTCCGGCGCGACGTAGAGCAGATCGTACTCGCCGTCCATCAACCCGTCTTCGACCTCGCGCACGTCGGCGGGGTGGAGCGTCGAGTTAAGGAACGCGGCGCGGACGCCCAACTCCAGCATCGTCGACACCTGGTCCTGCATCAACGCGATCAGCGGCGAGACGATCACCCCGACGCCTTTCCGCAGGATCGACGGAATCTGGTAGCAGATCGACTTGCCGCCGCCCGTCGGCATTAGAACGAGCGCGTCACCACCGTCCATCACATGGTCGATGACGGCGGCTTGGTCGCCGCGAAAGTGGTCGTAGCCGTAGACGTGTTTGAGTACGTCGAGTGGGGTGCGATAGGGCTTCGGGGAGTCGGTTGGCATAGGGTCGTTTCGTGTTCGTCACCATATTGAGGCTCATTCGCCTCCTATTCTAGTTGATGACGGGCACTTTTCGCCACCCCTGCCCTTCAGTGAACTCGCGCACCGTCATCACCCAAAGGACGATCCGTTTCCCGGCGAGGTTGTCCTTGCGGCGGAACAGGTTGATGCGGGCGGGCGTCGCGCC
>JAQBWJ010000484.1 GCA_027625215.1 Candidatus Poribacteria bacterium | reverse complement strand
AACGGGATAGGCGTAGCCAGGGATCGCCGTTCTACGATCCCTCACCTATTATTGATATCCAACAGGTGAACGAAAATCAAGATATCTGTGAAGGTGCTCGGTGTCAATTGTTATTTTGTTGAGTCGCGCCGACCGAAAAAGTAAATGTGAACGCATATGACATCGGTAGTGATTCCGCGCGTTTGCTGGCGATGTCGGCGCATTCTTCAAACTCTTTTGGACAACTCGTTGCGGAGAGGCGAAAACAATTGCGTTTGGCGTCGCGCGGGAATTAACATCCACATAATCGGGGGTATCGCACCGCCGACTATTGAACCGACACAACGATAAGGAGAGGCGCGACCCATGAAACTGGGAATGGGAGTTGCCGTCGCAATGACGGCGATGCTGACAATTTCGGCAACCGCAATCACCCCGTTCGAGTTCAAAGACTGGGAAGTCGGCGACAACCTGCTTGCCGGAGGGGACTTCGAAAACGTCACGTTGGCGGGGACCCGCATCAACGATGAAAACGGCGCGTCCGCGTGGACGCTCGAAAACGGCGCGTGCTGTGATCGCGGCGGTCTGTACGAGTGGGAACTCGACAAGAACGAAGCGCACACCGGCAAACAGTCGCTGAGGGTCATCGGCGTCACGGCGACGGGGACGGCGTGGCACGCAAAGATTCGACACGAGTCCACGTCGATGGAAAACGGCGAAGAGTATACCGTCGCGTTCTGGGCGAAGGCGGACAAGAGCCGCCCCGTGTCCCTCAGCGTGCAGATGCAGCACGACCCCTGGACGACCTACGCGGGCAACAACTGGATTCTGACGAACGAGTGGGCGGAACACACCTTCACGTTCAACGCGACCGCCGACGTGGAGCGCGACATGTGGGTCGGACTGTCGCTCGCCGAGTCGGACGTCAGTTTCTGGGTGGACGACTTCCGCTTCTGGGAAGGCGGCATCAACGACGAGAAAGACGCCGAGCCGCGTTCCGTCGAGCCGGGCGACAAACTGCCCGTCTCATGGGGAACGATGAAATCGACGCGATAACGCGGTTCCGACAAACCGCGCTCGAATGCGTGAAAAGGGGGGATCGACACGCCGATTTCCCCTTTCACCTTTTCATCCGACGCGCCGCGCGATAAGATAGAGCGCATTCGCCGAAGACGCCCAATTCACCACGCTGGGGAACGCCCGCGCACATGCTCACCTTCGGATTCGATGACCCGACGCTCTACGGCGCGTTCGTCGTCAACCTGTTCCTCGACGTGACGGAGGAGCCGGACGACGAACTTGTCGAAGCGATCAAAGCGGCGCGACCCGTCGAAGAACTGCTGAACGCGCTGCGGTCGGAGACGGCGGAGGTGCGGTCGCGCGCTTCTCAGATGCTGTGGTACTTGTGGATGACGGAAGCGGGCGAACTCGCCTACGCGGAGGTGCGCGAAGGAATCGAACTGATCGAACGCGGCAAAACCGGCGACGCCATCGACTGTATCACCCGACTGGTCGAAAACTACCCCGACTTCGCCGAAGCCTACAACAAACGCGCGACGGCGCACTTCATGGAGGGCAATTTCGCCGAGTCCGTGAAGGACTGCCTCGCCACGTTGAAGCGCAACCCGCACCATTTCGGCGCATGGCACGGGTTGGGACTCTGCTACGTCGAACTCGGTCTGCTTGAACAGGCGATCACCGCGTTTCGATGCGGCTTGCGCGTGCAGCCGTTCGCCGCCGAAAACGCCCGACTGCTCGCCTACTGTCGCGGGCAACAGCGCCCCAAATCAGCCGACAAACCCCGCTCCAACAGGTGATCCAACGATGGGCGTCGAAAAAGACCTCGCCATCGTGATTCACTCGTTCCCGCTCGCCGAAGCGGACCGCATCATCACGTTCTGCACGCCGCAACACGGCAAAGTCCGCGCCGTCGCCAAGAACTGTCGCAAGGTGAAAAGCCCGTACGGGGCGTCGCTGGAACTGTTCAACGTCGGCGAGTTGGTCTTTTTCGTGAAGGGCAACCGCAGCCTCCAAAACGTCAACTCGTTCGATGTGTCGAACGCCGTCGGCAAGCGGCTGCGCGACCCTGTCTCGCTCGCGTACGCCTCCTACCTCTCCGAATTGATCGGCGAACTGCTCTTGGAGAACGACCCGAACCCAACGCTGTTCGGACTGCTGGAAGCGGGGTTGAACGCGGTCGCCGTCGCCAAAACGCTCCGCGAACTCCAACAGATCGCTCGCAGTTTCGAGTTGAAGGCGCTCACGTTCACCGGATACCGACCTCATCTGGTCGATTGCGTCGTTTGTGGGGCATCATTGTCGGGTGAGCAGGCGGCGGTCGGACTGCAACTCGGCGGGACGCTCTGCGAGGAGCACGCCGCGACGGACCGCTCGTTGGTGGTGGACGCCTCAACGCTTGAAGCGGCGCGCGAACTCCGACGGACGCCGTTCACCGACATCGCCCTGTATGAGCTCACGGCGAAGGAACGGGTCGAACTGAAAGCGTTGTTGTCGCGCTTTTTAGCGTATCGGGTGGAACGCCCGTTGCGTTGCGCCGACTACATCGACAGCCTCGAAAAGAATCTGCGAGACGATGACGAAATCGCTCATTAGCCCGCGCGTGTTTTTCCCCGCCAACCTGATGGAGATACCGGGTCAGGGACGACGGGGTTCGTCCTGCCGGATCGTCTGAACGATTCCGCCACGTCGAACCCATCACACCCTAGAACGCCGCGACACGCGATACCCGGATTTTCAATACACGCCGAAGAAGTGAGACGATGACGTTTCAACAGATTATCGAAGCGCTCAACCGATACTGGATGGATCAAGGCTGCCTGATCGTGCAGCCGACCGACGTGGAAGTCGGCGCGGGGACGTTCAACGCGGCGACCTCGCTCCGCACGTTGGGTCCCGAACCTTGGCGCGTCGCCTATGTGGAGCCGTCCCGTCGCCCCGCCGACGGCAGATACGGCGAGAACCCGTACCGGCTCGGACACTACTACCAGTATCAGGTCATCCTGAAACCGGCTCCCGCCAACAGCCAAGAGCTCTATCTGAACAGCCTCAAGGCGTTGGGGCTCGATCCGCTGACGAACGACTTCCGTTTCGTGGAAGACGACTGGGAATCGCCGACGTTGGGGGCGTCCGGTCTTGGGTGGGAGGTCTGGTGCAACGGTGCGGAAATCACCCAGTACACCTACTTCCAACAGATCGGCAGCATTGAGACGCAACCGATCTGCACGGAACTGACGTACGGGCTGGAACGATTGGCGATGTACCTTCAAAACGTCGCCAGCGTGTACGATGTCCAATGGAACGAGGGCGTGTCCTACCGCGATGTCCACCTCGAGACAGAGCAGCAGTATACGGCGTACTACCTCGATCACCCCGCCGCCGACACGCTGTTCAAGTGGTTTGACGACTACGAGCGCGAATGTTTACGGGTCATCGAACAAAAACTGCCCTTCCCCGCTCTAGACTACGTGCAGAAAGC
>JAQBWJ010000483.1 GCA_027625215.1 Candidatus Poribacteria bacterium | reverse complement strand
ACAACGGGAAGCGGCTTATCACCGTGTCGGACGCGGGAGGCGAGGAGGCGCTTGAAATCCATACGCGGGACGGAAGCGCGGAGCCCGTTCGGTTGGAAGGGCTTGATATCGGGCGTCCGCGCGGGCTGGACGTGTCGCCGAAATCGGACAAAATCCTCCTGACGAACCACCGCAATGAACTGTTCGTCATCGACCTTGAGACGCGGGCGATGACGACGCTCGCCAACAGCAAGCACGGGCGGATCGCCGGAATGTCGTGGTCGCCGGATGGACGTTGGGCGGCGTACGCCTTCTGGTCGACGCAGCGGACGTGTCAGATTTATATCGCCGATGTCGCGTCGGGCGAGTCGCATCGCGTGACGCATCGGGAGTTCTTCGACTTCGCGCCTTCTTGGGACCCTGAGGGGAAATATCTCTACTTCCTTTCGGCGCGCGAGTACAACCCGGTCTACGACTCGCTCCACTTCGACCTGAGTTTCCCTCAGTCGGTGCGTCCGCTCGTCATCCCGCTGAAGAAGGACACGCCGGACCCGTTTGTACCGTTGCCGCGTCCCATTGAGGAAAAAGAGGACGGGGACAAAGAGGACGGGGACAAGAAATCAGCGGAGGAGACGGAAGCCGCAGACGCCAAAGAAGACGCGAAAGAGCGTAAGGACAAAAAAGAGGTCGTCGTTGAGATCGACTTCGAGGGGATCGAACGGCGCGTGATCGTCTTTCCGTTTGCGGAAGGGCGGTACGGTCAGATCGCGGCAATCAAAGGGAAAGTCCTGTTCACCACGTACCCGGTGAGGGGGAGCGTGCCGTCTCCGGCGGAGGATCGGTCGGAGTCGGGCGGGGCGTTGCACGTCTACGACTTCAAGGCGCAGAAGCGGGAAACGCTCGTCGAGGGCATCGACGGGTTCGACCTGTCGCGCGACGGGCAGACGCTCATCTACAACGCGAAGAACCGTTTGCGGGTCGTCAAGGCGGGAGAAAAGCCGCCTGAGAAGGAGGACGGGGCGAACCGTCGCGGCGGGTGGCTCGATCTTGGGAGGGTGCGGTGCGCCGTCGAGCCGTTGAGCGAGTGGCGGCAGATGTACCGCGAGGCGTGGCGTCTCCAGCGCGACTACTTCTGGACGGAGGATATGTCGGGGGTAGACTGGGGGTTGGTCTACAACCGCTATCTACCGCTGGTGGAGCGGGTCGGGTCGCGGACGGAGTTGGGCGACCTCATCTGGGAGATGCAGGGAGAACTCGGCACGTCGCACGCCTACGAGATGGGCGGCGACTATCGACCCGGACCGAACTACCCGCTCGGCTTCTTGGGGGCGGATGTCTCGTACGACGCCGACGGGGACGGCTTCCGCATCGACCGGATCGTGCAGGGGGATGCGTGGGAGGAGACGAAGGACTCCGCGTTGAACCGTCCCGCCGTGAACGTGGTTGAGGGCGACGTGATCCTATCGATTGCGGGGGAACGGGTCGAGGCGAATCGGTCGCCGAACGAGTACCTCGTCAACTGTCCGTCAAGCGGGGGGACGGGGAGCCGCGCGTTGTGACGGTGAAGACGCTTGGCTCTGAGACGGCGGCGCGATACCGCGAATGGGTGAAGCGCAACCGCGAATATGTCCATCAGAAGACGAACGATCAGGTGGGGTACATCCACATCCCCGACATGGGTGGAAACGGGTTCGCGGAGTTTCATCGGGGGTTCTTGTCGGAGCTCGATTATCCGTCGCTGCTGGTGGATATTCGGCACAATCGGGGCGGGCATGTGTCGCCGCTGCTGCTGGAGAAACTGGCGCGTCGGCGGATCGGGTACGACCAACCAAGGTGGACGACGCCGATGGAGTATCCGCCGGACTCGGTGATGGGGCATATGGTCGCGCTCACCGATGAGAACGCGGGGTCGGACGGGGATATCGTGTCGCACTGCTTCAAACTGATGAAGTTGGGCAAACTGATCGGCACGCGGACGTGGGGCGGGGTCATTGGGATCTCGCCGCAGTCGGCGTTTGTCGATGGCGGGTTGACGACGCAGCCGGAGTATTCGTTCTGGTTTGTCGATGTGGGGTGGGAAGTCGAGAACTACGGGACGGACCCGGATATCGAAGTGCTGTACCGACCGCAGGACTACGTCGCGGGGATCGATCCGCAGATGGAGCGGGGGATCGCGGAGATCAACGCGCTGATTGAGGCGGAACCGCCGCGACTGCCGGAGTTCGGGGCGCGTCCGCGACTGACGTTGCCGCGATTGCCGCAGGGGTGATTTGTCGTTTGGAGACGTGTCTCACGATGTCATCGTGAGACGCCTTCATTGTAGGTTATTCGTCGGGGGGATGCAATTTCGGGGAGAATACAAAGGCACGTTGCGGAGGTAGCTGTTAACTAGATGAGGAATCATGGACGAAGAAAGAGAACTCGCGGCTTAACCAACGTCGCATAAAGGTCAAGCATTCAAGATCGATTTTCTTGGCTACAACGGTCAATACTTGTTCGATCTTCGTTGGGTATGTAGGTTCATTGAAAAGCGTCGCACGGGCACGCGCCAGAAGCGTCAATGTCTCGCCGATAGACCTATCTTCGACGTATTCTTCAGGATAATTCAAATCAGCAACACGGGCGTCTATCAACTTACTTAGTGTAGTATGTTCATACTCCAGAAAGAACAAAAGGAGAACGAATTGATCAAACACAAGTTCATTATCGATGGAGTCGATGAATCGCGGTGTATAGTGAAAAAATCGATATTCCCACCGTCCAATTGGAGCAACTTGATGTGGTGCCTGTTCAACGATATAGTCGCCGATCCCGCTCCATGTTTGATCGTTACGGTCTGTGTCTAACCTCGAAATACCACTGATCCAAAGGGGAAAATGTCCATACGCACCTGATATCGTTAGCGGTCTGTACTCAAGAAAAGCTCCGGCTCCATGTGCTTGAGCGAAACGAATGCTATTGATCTGCCCTTGATACAGAAGTACCCGTGCTATGGACATCGAATTGTCTGCATGATTGGCGAGGTCATTAAGTACTTCAGGGGTCAGGAGTGATTCGTGTTTAAGAAAATCTGCCGCTCTTGCAATTTCGTTTTGATTCCCGCGAGTCTTCGTGTCACCGTACAGCTTCTGTACTTGTTGTTTGGCGGTCTCGGTGTATTGGAGAAGGTCGATAAATCGTTGCGAAATCGAGAAGTACAGACCTGACCGAATACGCTCGCGACGACGCACGACATACTCGTATTTGATTCGCAGATAGTTCCGCCATATTTCTGGTGACGGATCCATAAAGTCAAAACATCGGCGAACAAATTGAATGATGCGCCAACGTTCTTCTACCTTCGCAATCTCGGTACGAGACAAGAGGCGTGATAAAATGTCATTCCCTCGATCGATGATCGAATCGCCGTGAATTTGTACCACGAGTTCGGCGACGCTCCACATCGCAGAGTTTAGGAGATATGATCGAAAGTTGTGTATGGGCGAATTGAATCAGGTGGCGT
>JAQBWJ010000482.1 GCA_027625215.1 Candidatus Poribacteria bacterium | reverse complement strand
GGGATCGGCAGGTAGATGCCGGGTTGATAAACGGCGTCGGGCGGCTCGAAGTACGGCAGTCCGAACGCCCTCAGCGCCCACGCCAACCCGACGCCCAGCAGCACCGCCAACAACCCTCCCGGCACGCCCAACGGCAGATGAATGTTCGAGGCGTAAACGATCAGAATGACCATCATCGGGACGATGGCGAGGATCGGCGACGCGAAGATTTGGAAGACGAAACCCATCGCAATGAACGTGATCGCCACACCCGCCAACGTCGACAACAGCGCGGCGCGCGGCGTGTTGCGTCGCAGCCAGTCGCCGAAGAACGCGCCTCCCGTCTCCATCAACCCGCTCAACAGGCAGGCGAACAACCCCGCTTTCCACGCAAGGTACGGGTCGTTCGTCTCGCGGTAGATCGGCGCCATGATGAGGAAGATGTAGGCGAACAGGCTCGGCGTGTTGATGCCGTAAGGGAGCGCGGTCGCGTCGTCGCGCCCTTCCTTCTCCATCAATTTGCGCGCCTGCCACGCATAGAACAGGTTGCCGATCAACAACGACACCGCCGCGCCGGGCAGTATCCGCCCGATCACCAACTCGGTCGGCATCCCGACGACGATGGGGCAGAGAACGGCGATCAGCATCAGTTGAACGAGGTTGTCGACGAACAGCCCGAAGAACCCGTCGATGTCGCTGCGGACGAACCAACCTTGCGTCATGGCGGCAAACCTCTCGCGTCGTACGGTGGCGACTTGGGGAGCGTGGCGATCCTCCGACGACCATCATAAATGGAAATCGCCGTATCGGGCTACATCGGCGTTGCGCGAGACTTGACCCGTTCGCGCCGAGTCGCCTACCATGAGCCGACTTTCAAGACCGATACGAACCCCCATAATCCGACGAGGCGTTGCGCCCGCTCATGCGCTCCGACAACTCCGACCGCGACATCTTCAACGCGACGGGCGGCTGGTCGATCATCCACCGCACCCGCGACAACTGGGAAGCGAGCCTGATCCAAGCGGCGCTCGCCCACGCGGAGATTCCTTTCAAGGTGGACGACTCGACGGAGGAGAACGACGGCAAGGGTCGATACGTGATCGCCGTCCCCGTTCAGTTCGAGGAAGACGGGCTTGACGCGGTGATGCGCGTTGTCGAGGTAATCGACCGGGACGAACCGTCGAAATCCGATATCGCCGACGAAGCCGCCCCCGTCATCCGCGCGACGCCGACGGACGTGCCGATCTCCGTGATCGCCTCGCGTGCGGGTCTCGGCGAGATTCACCACATCGAGGGACACGGTTACGAACTGCGCGTCGGCGAGGAACCGTACTTCGTCGTCCCCGAAGACGCTTGGGGCGAATTCACCGACTTCAGCGCGCAACGCCAGGAGTTCGGTATCCTGTTGGAGAAGGAGTACGAGTCGCTCCACACATGGCTGCGGGAAGAACGACGTTTCGGCGATTTCCTTCGTTTGGTCGAAAGCACCTATCGCGGCTCAACGGAGGACGACGCACCGGAAGATTTCCTTCGCGCGGCGGGATGGATGGTCGCGGCGATTGTCGGCGTCGGACTGCTCGTCCTCGTCTTCCGGTGGCTGGAGGGGATGACGACGGGCGCGAACGGATAGGACGTGCCCAACCGTGAAACGACACCTGATCGTCTTTGCGAAAGAACCCCGCCCTGATTCGGCAAAGACGCGCCTCGCCCCCGCGATGACGGACGATCAACGCGCCGCGTTCTACACGGCGATGCTTCGGGACGTTGCGACGCATGCCCACCGAACCGAATGCGATGGTCGAACGCTCTGTTGGTCGCCGCCGCATGAGCCTGTCGTTTTGCGCCAACTCTTTGCGCCGATGCCGGACGCCCCTCAGTCGAGCGATGATCTCGGTCTGCGGATGAAGAACGCGATGCGCGACGCCTTCCGCGCGTCGGAGGAACCTGTCGGCGTTGTGTTGATCGGATCGGACGCGCCGCTGTTGGATGATGTTCAGTTGAACGCCGCGTTCGACTCGCTGAAAACGGCGCAGGTAGTCGTCGCGCCAAGCGTGGACGGCGGGTACGCGCTGATCGGGGCGCGGTCGGATGCGGACGCAGCGCTCCCGACGCTTTTTGAGAACATCCGATGGAGTCGGTCGGACGTATTCGCCCGCACACTGGATCGAATCGAAGACGTGAAACGCGCCGACCCGTCGTTCCGCGTCGGACTACTCCCCGTTCAGTTCGATGTGGACACACCGGACGATCTGCCGATCATGCACACCCAAATCCGAGCCCGCGAACTCGCCGAACAACCTTTCCCAAAACACACCGCCGCCTTCCTCAACGATTATCTGAGAAACCAATGACGGACGCGCGTGTCGGCGTCATCATCCCCGCGTTCAACGAAGAGCGCTCCATCGCCAACGTGTTGGACGATATTCCCCGCGATGTCGTACACGAGATCATCGTCGTCGATAACGCGAGCGACGATGCGACGGCTCAAGTCGCCGCTCGACACGGCGCGCGCGTCATCCGCGAGAAACGGAGAGGGTACGGTTCCGCGTGCTTGGCGGGGATCGCCGCGCTTGACCCGTCCGTGAACGTCGTCGTGTTCTTGGATGGCGATTACAGCGACTATCCCGCCGAACTGACCGACCTGATCGTGCCAATCTGTCAAGACCGTGCCGAACTGGTCATCGGGTCGCGGGTGTTGGGCGAGCGGGAACGAGGCGCGTTGGCGATTCAGGCGCGGTTCGGGAACTGGCTGGCGACGCGGCTGATACGGTGGATTTGGGGTGTCCCGTTCACCGATTTGGGTCCCTTCCGCGCGATCACGAAAGACGCCCTCGACAGGCTCCACATGTGCGATACGACCTACGGCTGGACGGTCGAAATGCAGATCAAGGCGGCGATGTTGCGCGTGCCGTCCGTTGAAATCCCGGTGCGGTATCGGCGGCGCATCGGCAAGTCGAAGATCACGGGGACGGCGCGTGGCACGATTCTCGCTGGGTGGAAAATCCTTAGCACGATTGCGTTGTATTGGAACTTCGGTCGGGGACGTGACATCGGATCATAGACCATTTCAAGGACGAGCGAATGAAGTATCGACGCGACCCGTTCGGCGAGTTTTTCGAGGTTCAAAAACAGATCGACCAAGTGTTCGACTATTTCCAAGAGCGTTCGATGGCGTCGCTGCACCCGGAACGCAACTTCTGGCGACCTCCCATCGACGTGTACGAGACGGCGGAAACGTTCATCGTGCGGGTGGAACTGCCGGGCATTCGCCCCGATGAGGACGTGAAGGTGGAACTCGCCGACAACGTTCTCACGATTCGCGGGCATCGGCGCGACCGTTCAAGCCGCAAGAAGCAGCACTACCACATCGCCGAAATCAACTACGGACCCTTTGAGCGCATGATCGCGCTGCCGGACGCCATCGACGAGGACGCCTCACCCATCGCGCACTACGAGGACGGTTTTCTCGAAGTGGTCTTGCCGAAGGAAGCGCTTCAGGTTGTCAA